>JAGREN010000095.1:0-11550 GCA_020446505.1 Novosphingobium sp.
CGATCACGTCGCCCGCGGCATAGATGTGGGGGACGCAGGTCTGGAACGTGTCGGGATCGACGGCGATCCGGCCGCGTCCATCCGTTTCGATGCCGCAGGTTTCCAGGGCGAGCGCTTTCGTCGCGCCTATCCGCCCCGCGCAGTAAAGCAGCATGTCGGAGGCAACCGAACGCCCGTCCTCGAGCCGCGCAATGACCTTGTTGCCGGCCCGCTCTACCGCGGCGACCGCAGCGCCCATCTGCAGGCGCACACCCCGGTCGCGCAACTGGTGGACGAATTCCTCGATGATCTCGCGATCGACGAAATCGAGCATGGTCTGGCGCGGCTCGATGACTGTCACCGCCACATCCAGCGCGCTGAAGATCGTCGCGTATTCGATGCCGATGACCCCTGCTCCGACGACTGTCAGCGTGCGCGGCAAACGCGGCACCTCCGCGATTTCGTCACTGTCGAGGATATCGGGATCGCTGAAATCGACATTGTCCGGTCGAAACGGCGTGGTGCCCACCGCGATCAGGAAGCGTGCGCCGGTCACCGTCATCTCGCTGCCGTCCGGCGAGGTCACGATAATCGTGTGCGGATCGGCAAACCGGGCGAAGCCGGCCATGGTGTGCACGCCGTTGCGCAGGAACTGGTGCTCCAGAACGTCGACCTCGTAGTCGAGCGTCTTGCCCAGACGGGTGTTGAGATCGGCGCGGCCAATCTCCTTCTTCACCCGATAGGATCGTCCATAGAAACCGCGCTCGCGCCAACCCGACAGGTTCAGGGCCGTCTCGCGCAAGGTCTTGGACGGGATCGTGCCGGTATGGACCGACACTCCGCCAACGCGCATGCGGCCTTCGACCACCAGCACGGACTTGCCGAGTTTCGCTGCCTGAATCGCGGCACGGCGACCAGCCGGACCGCTGCCAATCACGATCAATTCGTAGTCGTGCGACATCTTCGCCCCCGAAGAGTAGCCAGTGCGAGACCGGCAGTTCCGATTTTCCTCTCCGAAAACGGTTGCAAGGATGATTCTTGAAGACCCATCGTGCAAGGGAAATCGGACCTGCAACGGGTTTTGCCTTTACGCGGAAATCTGTCAGATGGCGCTGTGATGACCGCTATCCACCCCAATTCCATCGCCAAATGGGCGCTCGCAGCCCTTGCCGGCCTGAGTTTTGCCACTTCGGCGACGGCGCGCGACAGCCTCGGCATGTTCGGAACTTGGGGTGCTTTTCGCGATTCGGCGGTCCCGCGCTGCTATGCCATCGCCAAGGCCGCGTCGAGCACCATGAAGCGCGACTATCAACCCTATGCGACGGTCGGCACATGGCCGAAGCGATCGCTGCGCAACCAGATCCACTTCCGGCTTTCCCGCAAGCTGGCAGGCGATCCGCGCATCACGCTCAGGATCGGCGGCAAGTCGTTCAAGCTGACGGGCGGCGGCGGCGACGCCTGGGCCGAAGACAACCGGATGAATGCGGCGATCACTGCCGCCATGCGCTCGGCAGGTTCGATGACCGTTTCTGCCAGCGGCGCCGACGGCAAACGCTTCTCCAATACCTGGGAACTTGCGGGCGCTGCATCGGCAATGGACGCAGCAGCCATCGGTTGTGTGAGGAGTCGCTAGGCGGTGATCGCAGAATTCTCCCCCACGATTGACGAAGGCGCCCTCCACCAGGGTGCAGAAAGGCTCCGAACTACAGGAGTGGTTCGCGTTCCTGATTTCCTGGATCCGGCCGCCGCCGAGGCACTTGCGACAAGTCTTCAGGACGATCTGGAATGGAACCTAGCGACATGTCTCCACTCCAAGGCATGGGATGCCACGCCTGCCGAGCAGGAAGCGATCGGCCTCGAACGCATGGAAGCCATGGCAATCGCCGGCAAGGTGGACGACTTTCGCTACCTGTTCGACGTTGTGCGGATTGATGACGATCCGCGGGTGCGACGTGAGCGAGGATTGTTGATCGATCAACTCGCAGAAGTATGGCACAGGCCGGAAGTTCTCGACTTGTGGTCACAACTGTGCGGCCGAGGACGCGTTACCGACTTGACGATCAATGCGACGCGCTATCGCCACGGCCACTTCCTGACCCGCCATGCCGACGCCGAGAATCCGAGGCGGCTTGCAGCATTTACCCTGTCGCTTTCGAAGGAGTGGCGCGCGGAATGGGGCGGATTACTGCACTTTCTTGGCGATGACGGCGACGTCAAACAGTCTTTCGCGCCATCGTTCAATTCGCTGGTCATGTTCCACGTACCGCGCGAACATTTCGTCTCGGCAGTCGCTGCCTATGCTCCCGCACCGCGACTGACGATCAGCGGATGGCTCATGTCCGGATAGGGATGATTGGCATTCCTGTCAGTTGCGACTATATTTCGATCACTCATGACAGCTTCCAATCTCATGCATTCGCCGGGCCATATCGACCCGCTGCCGCTGCCGCGCGAAGTCACTGCGCGCGAGGACGGCCGGATCGACCTGCTCGGTCTGCCCAAGAAGCGCATTGCCGAGCTGTTCGAAAGCGCCGGGCTCGATGCGAAGGCAGCCAAGCTTCGCGCCAAGCAGGTTTTCCACTGGCTCTATCATCGCGGCACTACCGATTTCGAGGCGATGACCGACATTGCCAAGACCATGCGACCGTGGCTCAACGAACGCTTCGTGATCGGTCGGCCGGAAATCGTAGAGGCCCAGCACTCCACCGACGGCACCCGCAAATGGCTGCTGCGCACGGCGGACGGCCACGATTTCGAGATGGTTTTCATTCCCGATGCGGACCGGGGCACCTTGTGCGTTTCGAGCCAGGTCGGCTGCACTCTCAATTGCCGCTTCTGTCATACGGGCACCATGCGTCTCGTCCGCAACCTGACCCCCGGTGAGATCGTCGGACAGGTCATGCTGGCGCGCGACGCGCTGGGCGAATGGCCGAAAGGCGCGATGTCGGGACTCGACGAAGAGGAGAGCGAAGGCTCCTATTCCGCCGACGGCCGCCTGCTCACCAACATCGTGATGATGGGCATNNGGCATGGGCGAGCCGCTCTACAACTTCGACAACGTGCGCGATGCACTGCGCCTCGTCATGGACGGCGAGGGGCTGGCCCTGTCCAAGCGGCGCATCACGCTCTCGACCAGCGGCGTCGTGCCTCTGATGGCGCGCGCCGGCGAGGAAATCGGCGTCAACCTTGCCGTCTCGCTCCATGCCGTGACCAAGGAAATCCGCGACGAGATCGTGCCGATCAACCGCAAATACGGGATCGAGGAACTGCTCGAAGCCTGCGCCGCCTATCCCGGCGCATCGAACGCGCGGCGCATCACCTTCGAATATGTCATGCTCAAGGACCGCAACGACAGCGACGAGCACGCGCGCGAGCTGGTCCGCCTCATCAAGCAACATAAACTTCCAGCCAAGGTGAACCTGATCCCGTTCAATCCGTGGCCCGGCGCGCCCTACGAATGTTCCGACCCGGCACGCATCCGCCGCTTTTCGGAAATCATTTTCGAATCCGGGATCAGCGCCCCGGTGCGCACTCCGCGTGGGCGCGACATCGATGCGGCCTGCGGCCAGCTGAAAACCGCAGCCGAAAAGAAGAGCCGCGCTGAACTCGAACGGCTCTGGGCCGAAAAGCAGGCGGCGCTGGGCGCTTGAGGCACCTTTAGAGTCGAGGTACATTTCCCTCGCCCTTACGGGAGAGGACAAATGAGCGGACTCGCCATACCTGAAAGCGTCAGGCCGTTTGCCGGACGCATCATCGACGCCGACTCGCACGAGATGATCCCCGCGCAAATGTGGCACGATGAATTCGGTGCGATCACGGACCGGCTGGCCAAGACCTTCCTCGCCCATCCGCCCGACAATCCGGGTGGCCTCAACTACCCTGACTTTGCTGGCGATGTGATGGCAATGAATGCCGACACCGTCTGGACAGCCAAAGGTTCACCAGCGCCAGGCGCAGTCGATTTCGAGCGACGGCTCGAACTCATGGACTTTACAGGTGTCGATCGCCAGCTCGTGTTCCCCGGCGGCGTCGCCATCATGGCGTCGTTTCTCTACAATTTCCCGGTCGAGTACGGCTTCATGCAGGACTTCGACGGGGACCGGAAAGTCTATGGCCGCCAGCTCATCGACGCGAGCAACCAGTGGGCTGTCCGAACCGCTTCCATATCCAGCCGTTTGCGGCCGATCGCCGCGCTCATAGGCGATACGCCGGAGGAGCTGATTGCCAGTGCCCGGTCGCTGATCGAACAGGGCATCCGAACAGTATGGCTGATGAGTTCGGTTCCGCCCGGCGGCGTCTCGCCAGCTCATTCGAGCCTCGATCCGCTCTGGTCCCTGCTTGCCGACGCACAGATTACCGCCACCCTGCACATCGGCAGCGAGGGCGGCTTCCTCAAGTCGGAGGTCTGGGGCGATGCCGAGAGTTTCGATGGCTACAAGGTCGGAGTCGAGTTCGATCTCAGTCCGTGGCGCCTCTCCATCCAGCATCTGCCGTCGCAGAATTTCCTTGCGACCATGATTACCGGCGGCGTGTTCGAACGCCATCCCGGCTTGCGCTTCGGCGTCATCGAGCTTGGCAGCTTCTGGATCGGCCCGCTCGCCCAAATGCTCGACCTCTGGCACGACAACGGGGAGACGTTCGGACCGAATGCGGCAGTGCGCCTCTCCATGCGCCCGTCCGAATATATCGCCCGCAACGTGCGAGTCACCGCGTTCCCGTTCGAGCCTGTCGATGACTATATCGACAAGTTCGGGCTCGAAGACGTCTATTGTTACGCCAGCGACTTTCCACACCTCGAAGGCGGGAAGCACTCGATGCACCGGTTCGCAGCCCGGCTTGAGAGACTTGGCCCCGCAATCATGGAGAAGTTTTTCGTGACCAACGGATCCTGGCTGGTTCCCGCATGATGCGATGGGGCTTGCCTCGCGTGGCGCGAAAGGTTCAGACTGTGCGCCATGATTACTGACGCAAAGATTCTCGTGACAGGTGCTGGCGGTACTGTTGCCACACCCTTCATCCGCTACCTCGCTCCGCACAACGAAGTCTGGGGCGCAGCGCGTTTCAGCCGCGAGGGCAGCAAGGAGCAGGTTGAGGCGCTGGGCGCAAAGCCCGTCACGGTAGACCTCGCCAGCGGCGATCTCTCGGCACTGCCCGACGATTTCACCCACGTCCTTCACCTCGCGCACTACCGCGGCCAGCCCAACGACGTGCACGAGGCAATCCGCAACAACGGCGAAGGCACCGGCCACCTGCTCCACCATTGCCGCAAGGCGAAAGCGGCGCTGGTGATGTCGTCGGGCGCAGTCTATTCGGCAGTCGAGGATCCGTGGGATTTCCCCACCGAGGATAGCCCCATCGGCAGCGCCTTCACGCCGTGGGCACCGACCAGCGGCCCCAGCAAGGTCGCGCAGGAAGCCATCGCCCGGTTCTGCGCCAGCGCCTTCGACCTGCCGGTGGTCATCGCCCGGCTCAACACGGTCTATGCCGATGCGCAGGGCGTGATGCCGCCGATCAATATGGACATGGTGATGGCCGACATGGAGATCCCTTCTCGCTGGGATCCGATGCCGCATTGCCCGCTGCATTTCGACGACATGTGCGATCAGCTCGAAGCCATGCTCGATGCAGCAAGCACGCCTGCTCAGATCGTCAACTGGGGCGGTGACGAGGCCGTCACCAATCAGGAATGGTGCCAGATGGTCGGCGAATGGTCGGGCAAGGAGGTGAAGCTCACGACACAGCCCATTGCCGGATCGACTCATACTGCCGGGTCCGACCAGACCAAACGCAAGTCGATTACGGGGCCCTCGAAAGTGAAGTTCCGCGATGCCTTCAAGGCCATCTACGACGCTCGATACGGCAGCGGGAACTGATCGGAAAAGCGCGCAATTCCTGCACATTTCTGAACGTCTGGCCGCGTCCGGCGCACGATCCGTCATCAATCCGCTTGTCTGAATCGGGTATTCATCCGCCGTTGTGGAGCCAGGTCCAGCCTGGGTTCGTTGTCCCGAACAACCCCTGAAAGGAGGCACCACGATGAAAACCCTGATCCTCAGTGCAGCGGCCCTTGGCCTAGCCCTGCCGCTCGCCCCCGCTCTTGCCGATCCGCCGCCATGGGCGCCTGCGAACGGCTATCACTCGCAGAAGAACAACCGCATCTACGACGCGAGAGGCCGCTATTACCAGCCGCGCGTCGTCACTCGCCGCGACCGTGTCTGGCGTGGCCGGGATGGCCGTTACTATTGTCGCCGGGCAAACGGCACGACAGGACTCATTATCGGCGCAGCCGGCGGCGCGCTGCTGGGTCGCGAGATCGATGGCGGCTACAATCGCACCGCCGGAACGATAGTCGGCGCTGCAATCGGCGGCCTGCTCGGCCGCGAGATCGACCGCGGCAGGGCGCGCTGTCGCTGACGCATTGCGATAGCCCCTGCGCTGTGACAAGGATTGTGGCATGAGACCGGCAGTCCTTGTCACAGGCGGCGCCAAGCGGATCGGCGCGGCAATCAGCAAAGCCTTCGCCGAGGCTGGCTGGCATGTCGTGATCCACCACGGCAGTTCGCATGAAGAAGCACAAGCGCTGGCGGCTTCCCTGCCCTCGGCCGAGACGATCCAGTGCGATCTCGGCGATGGCGAGGCCAGTATCGCGATGGTCGAGTTCCTCGCGGCAAGGCTGAGCGACTGGCGCGTGTTGATAAACAACGCAGGCGTCTTTCACGAGGACTACGCGACGGCACTCGATCCAGCGGTCTTTGACGAAGCCATGCGAGTCAACGCCGCTGCACCTGTCCTGATGGCGCAAGCCTTTCTCAGGAGCGCTCGCGCCAAGGGTGGTCGGCGGGTCATCCAGATCACGGATCAGAAGCAGCTCAATCCCAACCCCGACTTCTTCTCCTACACCATGAGCAAGCACGCACTGGATGCGACGATCCCCATGCTCGCCATGGCGCAGAGCGATCCGCGCGACCGGGTCTACGGACTTGCGCCCGGCGCGATCCTCGCCAGCCACGACCAGACCGAAGGCGAAGCGGAACTGTCGCACCGCCTCAATCTGCTCGCCCGCCGCACCGATGCGGAGGAAATCGCGGATGCCGCCCTGTTCCTGGCCGAGGGCTGGCTGGCCAGCGGCGAGAGCTTATTTATTGATTCAGGTCAACATATCCTTCCCCAGCCGCGCGACGTGCTCTATCTCGCCCGCGCATGATAGAAGCTTTCCTGGCATCCGTTGCCGTCGTCGCCTTCGCCGAAATCGGCGACAAGACCATGTTGCTGGCCATAGTGCTGGCGGCCCGCCTGCGCGCGCCCTGGCAAATTCTCGCTGGCATCTTCGCCGCCACGGTCGTCAATCACGGTATTTCGGCCTTTGCGGGCCGCGAGATCGCCGGCCTTGTCGAGGCGCAATGGTTCCAGATCGCCGTCGCTCTCGGCTTCATTGCCATGGCCCTATGGACACTGGTTCCGGACAAGCTCGACGATGACGAAGACGCCTTCACCCATCGCGGCGGACCGTTCCTGACGACTCTGGTGTCCTTCTTTCTGGTCGAGATCGGCGACAAGACACAGGTCGCGACGATCGCCCTTGGCGCGCAATATCATTCCGTACTGGCTGTCGCCCTTGGCACGACGCTCGGCATGATGATCGCCAATACGCCTGCGGTCTTCCTGGGCGAAACGATCGTGCAGCGGGTGTCGCTGAAGGCAACGCGCATGGTGGCTGCCCTTATATTTTTCGTACTGGGCATCATCCAGCTGGGTCGTGCGTTGGGCATGTTCTGACCGACAGACGGGTTGAACCCTTGGCATGGTCCGCTAGACTCTGCCTTCTCGGCCCGCATCGGAGCTTGATTAGGCGTGTTTGAACGGCTGCTGGAAAAAGTGCTGAGCAAAGGGGTCAGCCTGGGCAGACTGGATCTGACCTATTCCGATGGTCGACAGGTCTCGTTCGGCACTCCGGCATCGGGCTACCCTGACATTGCCATCCGCTTCACCGATGCAAAGGTACCTCGCGACATCGTCTCCGACCCGCGGCTCGGCGCTGGCGAAGCCTACATGGACGGGCGCATCGTCATCGAAAGTGGCGACGTCATGAGCTTCGTGCAGCTGATCCAGTCCAACAATCGCTGGGAGCGCAAGGCCGCCAACCTGCGGCCCGGCAGACTGCGGCGGTTGCGTAATTCGGCGAAGCACCGGCTCGCCTCTTTCAACGAAGCTGCAAGTTCGCGCCGCAATGTCGCGCATCACTACGATATCGGCAATGCGCTCTACGAGCTGATGCTCGATGCCGAACACATGCAGTATTCCTGCGCCTACTGGCCTCGCCCCGATATGACGCTCGGACAGGCGCAGACAGCCAAGCTCGCGCATATCGCCGCCAAGCTGGCGCTTGCGCCGGGGCAGCGGGTGCTCGACATCGGCTGTGGCTGGGGCGGCATGGCGATCTTCCTTGCGCGCCACGCGGACGTGAACGTCCACGGCATCACGCTCAGCAGCGAACAGCTTGCTCTGGCCCAACAGCGCGCCGAACGCGTCGGCGTAGCCGACAAGGTCAGCTTCGAGCTGGTGGACTATCGCGATCTACCAAAACGAGGCGACAGGTTTGACCGGATCGTCTCGGTCGGCATGTTCGAACATGTCGGTCGCCCCCAGTTCGAAACCTTTTTTCACGCCTGTGCCCAGATCCTCGCCGATGACGGGGTAATGCTGCTCCACACCATCGGTCGCATGGGCGGGCCGGGCAAGACCGATGCATTCACGCAGAAATACGTCTTTCCCGGCGGCTATATCCCGGCCCTCAGCGAGACTTTGGTCGCCAGCGAGAAGGCACGTCTGATCGCCACGGACGTCGAGACGCTTCGCTTGCACTATGCCAGAACCCTGCGCGAATGGTACGCGCGCTGCATGGAGCACAAGGACGAGATCGTCGCCATGTTCGATGAACGGTTCTTCCGCATGTGGACCTTCTACCTCTCGGGCGCGATGGCCGCCTTCGAAAGTGGCGGCATGTGCAACTACCAGATCCAGTATGCGCGGGACCGCCATGCCCTGCCGCTGGCGCGCGATTACATGGGGCGAGCCGAGACTGGCCTGCTCGAAGGCTGAATGCGTTCATCACAGTCTAATCCGGCAAGGCGTAGTTACATGATCGTGACCGGAATGATTCGCAGCAGAATGGCCAGGGCGCTGGCCTGTCTGGCCTTCGCTTCGGTGCTGGTAAGCTGCGGAGCCAGTGCCAGTTCGACCGTGCCGGACGATGGCTTCGAAACCACTCCCAAGACAGGCAGCCCGCGCGGTCCCGCCCACGCATTCGTCGTTGCGGAAAGCCCGGACAGTGCATTTGCCTTCCGCCTTTCCGTTCCGGGCAGCGGCAGGCATCCGGTCATCGCTCACTATTTCCCGCCCTATCCTCTGACCATCGGCGGTCGCGGCCCGCAGAAGGATTAACACGAGCGGAATTATCTCCGGCCCGAAGGCGAGAACGGCAAATTCGCGGCCTATGGCGGGCTCATGCGCGAGCGCCCTCTGCCAGGCCCCGAAGACAAGGATCAGCGCCAGTCGGATCTTCGCGTCGAACTGGCGCGCGCTGCCCGCATCGGCATCGACGTGTTCGGAGTGAACCTGCTGAACTTCAACGGCAAGGTCGCCGCTGCCTTTCCCGGCCTGCTCGACGCCGCTCAGGAAACCGATCCGCGCTTTCGCGTGGCGATCGAGCCGGACATGTATGCATTGAAGAACGTGACGGTCGACCAGCTCGTCGCCTACCTGCTGAATTTCGCCAGGCACCCTGCCGCATTCCGCTCGGCCGATGGCCGCCTCGTCGTGATGCCCTTCAAGGCCGAGGCGCAGCCACCGCAATTCTGGAAAGAGCTTTCCGACAGGATGGCGCAGGCTGGCGAGCCGATCGCGTTCATCCCGATCTTCGTCAATCCCTCGCAGGCGGGGCAGTATGCCGGCATTTCCGCCGCCGCATCCCGCTGGATGACGACCAGCGCCAACTCCGGACCGGCGCAGGGCAATTTCGGCAAAGCCATGCTGAGGCAGGGCTATCCCGCGTGGATCGCCGCTGCCGCGCCTCAGGATTCGCGCCCCAAGGACGGCTTCACCTTTGAAGCGCGGGGCAGCCGCTCGTTTACCGATGCCTTGATGGCCGGAATCGACGGCGGCGCCAGCGGCCTGCATCTCGTGACCTGGAACGACTACACCGAGGCGAGCGAACTGCAGCCCAGCACTGCGACCCGTTTCGCCTATTACGACATTGCCGCCTACTACATTGCCTGGTTCAAGAACGGCTCGCCGCCGAAGATCGAACGGGACGGCTTTGTCGGGCTCCATCGCAAGCAGCTCTTCCGCCCCGATGACAGGTCGCGAGGAAAGCCGTGGCACATACGCGGAGGACCGGGTGTCGACATCGTGGAAATGACCGCATTCCTGACCGCGCCAGCCGAACTCAGGATAACCACTGGCGGCAAGACGTTCAGCGAGCAAGTACCGGCAGGCATGCACCGCTTCACCGCGCCCGCCGCGGTCGGGTCCGTCTCCATGGCCATCGTCCGCAACGGCAGGAACGTGGCAAGTTGCAAGAGCCCGTGGACCATCGAGGCCCAGCCAGATCGCCACAATCCAGTCTACGCCGGTTTTTCCAGCCTTCGCGGTTGCAATTAGTCCGGGCGAGCGGCGCGCCTGCTCTTGCCGCGCCTAAGACCTTGCCCTAGGTGCGCACCCGAACATTCAGCACCCTATTCTCGCCGGAGCGAACAATGTCGGACATCAGGAAGGTCGTTCTCGCCTACTCGGGCGGCCTCGATACCAGCGTCATCCTCAAGTGGCTGCAAGTGACCTACAACTGCGAAGTCGTCACCTTCACGGCTGACCTCGGTCAGGGCGAAGAGCTGGAGCCGGCGCGCCGCAAGGCAGAGCTGATGGGCATTCCCGACAGCAATATCTTCATCGAGGATCTGCGTGAGGAATTCGTGCGCGACTTCGTCTTCCCGATGATGCGCGCCAATGCCCGTTACGAAGGCGATTACCTGCTCGGCACCTCGATCGCGCGGCCGCTCATCTCCAAGCGCCTGATCGAGATAGCCCACGCGACCGGTGCCGATGCCGTCGCACACGGCGCGACTGGCAAGGGCAACGATCAGGTCCGCTTCGAGCTTTCGGCCTATGCGCTCGATCCCGACATCAAGATCATCGCGCCGTGGCGTGAGTGGGACCTCACCAGCCGCACCGCACTCATCGACTTTGCCGAAAAGCACCAGATCCAGGTACCCAAGGACAAGCGCGGCGAAAGCCCGTTTTCGACCGACGCGAACCTCCTGCACACCTCTTCCGAAGGCAAGGTGCTCGAAGACCCGTGGGAAGAAACCCCCGGCTACGTCTATTCGCGCACGGTCGATCCCGAAGACGCACCCGACACGCCCGAATACATCGAGATCGATTTCAAAAAGGGTGATGGCGTCGCTCTCAACGGCGTCGCAATGAGCCCGGCCACCCTGCTGACCGCGCTCAACGATCTGGGCCGCAAGCACGGCATCGGCAGGCTCGACCTCGTCGAAAACCGCTTCGTCGGCATGA
>JAGREN010000095.1:11559-16465 GCA_020446505.1 Novosphingobium sp.
GGCATGTACGAGACGCCCGGCGGCACGATCTACGCTATTGCCCATCGCGGCATCGAGCAGATCACGCTGGATCGCGGCGCGGCTCACCTCAAGGACGAGCTGATGCCGAAGTACGCCGAACTCATCTACAACGGCTTCTGGTTCGCGCCGGAGCGCGAAATGCTGCAAGCGGCCATCGATCACTCGCAAGCCCGCGTGAACGGCACGGTCCGGCTCAAGCTTTACAAGGGCAGCGCGCATCTGGTGGGCCGCAAATCGCCGGATTCGCTCTATTCCGAGCGTCACGTCACCTTCGAGGACGATGCCGGTGCCTACGACCAGAAGGACGCTGCGGGCTTCATCAAGCTCAACGCGCTGAGGCTTCGTTTGCTCGCCCAAAGAGGACGCTGAATCCTCTCCAACAGGGTAAGGCGAGCGCCTTTCGGGGCGAATTGAGGAACATTGGGTGCAATTGTAGGCACTCAATGTGTATGGGACTCGCCACCTTGATGGGGATCTGGAGCAAGTTCCATGTTCAACCGGAATGGTCGCAAGGCGACGCAACAGCGTCGCTTGGCCTTCATTGCCGGAACCGCTTTTGCCGTGTCGGCAATCGCTATTTCCGCCACCGCCGAAGCCCCTGCACGCGCCGACGAGCGTGTGCCGCAGCCTGCTTTCGAACAGGCTTTCGCACCCTTCGAGCTTACCGACGCTGAAGCGCAACCAAGCGCCGATGCCATTGCCGCCGCAGAAGCGCGCTTTGCGGAAGCACCTGTCGAAGAGGCAGCGCCTGAACCAGAGCAGTTCGGTGACGCCAGTCCCATCGGCAGCGGCAGGGCCAGCTATTACGGCGCGGGTTTCGCTGGTCGCCCGACCGCAAACGGCGAACGCTTCAATCCCGCCGGTTTGACCGCGGCCCACCGCACCTTGCCGTTTGGCACCAGGGTGAAAGTGACCAACGCCAGCAACGGTCGATCCGTCGTAGTCCGGATCAACGATCGCGGCCCGTTCCACGGTGGCCGGGTAATCGACCTGTCACAGGAAGCAGCCCGTCAGATCGGTCTGATCCAGCAGGGCTCCGGCCTGGTCCAGCTCGCTACCGTTTCCTGACCGGAAATCGGCCTCACGGCTTTTTCGACAGCTGTCCGCGCACGGCACCCTTGGGGAAGTCCGTGGTATGGACGTTTACATAGTACGCTTCAGGCGTCGCTTCGATCAGCTTCAGCAGATCGGGTTCGGCTGCAAGGCACATGTCGCCATCCGGCCCCGTCACCTCGAGCGTGATGACCGGCTTGCCATCGCTACCTGCAGCACCTTCATGGATGTGAGCGGCCGTCGGCTTGGCCACTTTGCCGGCAGTCAGGACGTAGCAGACATCGCCAGTTTCTGTGTCAAACTCGCCGCTGAACGATCCGGTACCATCGGGATCGCCTCCGCCCGTCTCATTGGCTCCTCCAAGAGTGGCCTCCAGCTTCAGCGCCGCCGCCGAAGCGACCGAAGACCCAGTCGCCAACGCAGCGACTGCCAGCAAACCCAGCGTATTCTTGAGCATTGCAACCACTCCTCCGACGCGGCCGGGGCAGTTTCCATCGGCTCGCGAGTCGCGAGCTTACATCGCTGTTCGGTGCTAGGAAATGCACAATCGCGTCGAGCATGTCAGGGGTGGTCAGGTCGATGCGCGCAGGGAGTGGATGGACTTCGCGCATCGACCTGTGCGGCAGAAAGCCTGTCCGACCCTGTCGGTTTCCTGAACGAGCGCGAAATAGAGCGTCAATCTGATGAACCGTTGCTGAGGCAAGACAGACCGAATCCGGAATGTGCGGAAGTGTTCTCGATCAACTGCCCGACGCAAAGCCAGCGGTATCGAAATAGTCCCGCCAGGCCATGATCTTGCCGTCCTTCACATCGAAGGCGCCCATGACTCGGATCGACATGAGCGTCTTGCCCTCGCCGTCGCGCACATGGTCGATGCGTTCGGTAAGCACGGTATCGCCGACAGCTGCGACGTGCAGGTTTTCGACCCACATCGTCTTCATGCCCAGAGCTGCCGAGAACCCGTCCATTATCGCCATCGCCTCGTCCGGCCCGGTGGTTGTCGACATGCCGACATTCTCCCAGGTCGACGACGGCGCGAAATAGGTCCGCAGCGCCTTCTCGATGCCGCCGGGCGTTTCCCACATTGCAAGGAAGGTTTTCACCGTGTCTGCGGCTGAACTCATTGCCATATCTCCCTTAGAAGTCGTTCCGTTTATCCAAGTGCCCAGTTGGCCAGCATGGCAAGACCGATCGGCCAGAGCCAGCCCAAAGCGCCCCAGATGCGCAGCCAGCCTGTCTGGTGGTTCCAGAGGCCAAGCGCCCCCGCGGCTCCCATCGCGCCAACTGGCGGCACCCATAGGCCGATCAGACCGCCAAGCCCCAGCAAGCCCAGCTTGCGGATACCCGCCCCGCTCCTCGCCGGATCGACTGGCCACTTCATCGGCACCAGGCCACCCAGTCCTATGAGGCCAATCAGGCCCAGCATGTCCGTATTCATCGCGCATCCCCTCTACCGCCTTTATCCATAGGTTGCGAAACGCGATTGACTAGCCACCAAATTGAGCGCTCACTCCGCTCACCGGGGGCATAGGCCCGGAAGTGGAGGAGTGAAGTCCATGAAGAACGTCCTGCTGCTTTCCATCGCGCCGCTCGCGCTCGTCGCGGGTTGCACGGCACCGAAGGGGGCGGAGAAGCCTGCCGTCGACGAGGCCAGCGTCATTGCCGAGATCCGCAAGGCCGAGGCTGCCCAGATGGCCGCTTTCAAGGCCAAGGACCTGACCGGCGCGACCGACGTCTATGCCGCGGAGGCGAACTTCATCATGCCCGGTGAAGCCCCTGCAGGCGGCGAGATGATCACAAAGGGCTTCGAGGCGATGCTCGCGGATCCTGCCTTCAAGCTCGAACCGGTCGAGGGTGGTGATATCGCCTGGGTTGCGGCCAGCGGCGACCTTGCCGCCACCAGCTTCACCGCGAACATGACCTCGACCGGCAAGGACGGCAAGGTGACGACCGAGCCGGTCATCAACCAGACCGTGTGGAAGAAGCGGGACGACGGCAAGTGGAAGATCGTCAGCGACTTCAACGCCACCTATTCGGAAGACGCACCCGCACCTGCAGGCGAATAGGCAACCGCCAACCGGTCAACCGCCGCCGCCAGCCATTTCCTGCAGAAGCGTGGCATGGGCGACGATCGGTCCGGTCGCGGTCACGCCGCCGTCCACCGGTAGCAGCACGCCTGCAATGAAGCGCGCCTCGTCGCTCGCGAGGAACACGGCGGCATGGGCGATGTCCCATGGATCGCCTTCCGTGCCCAGCGGACCGATGCCGCGCCGCATGGCCCGCTGGGCATCGGTCAGCCGGTCGGCGATATGCGAGGTAAAGAGGTGCCCTGGCGCGATGACATTGGCGCGGATGCCCTTGCGTCCGTGAAACGCGGTGATGTCGCGCGCGAGCGACAGCATGCCCGCCTTTGCCGTGCCGTAGGACCAGGCGCCGTGCGCGAGCATGCCCGCCACCGACGAGATCATCACGATCGACCCGCCTCCGCCAGCCTCCATCAGCGGTATGGCATAGCCGCTCATGGCCGCCGCGCTTGTCAGGTTCGTGGCGAGCACCTTGTCCCACAGCTCCCAGTCGCCGTTCACGATGGGGTTGGCGGGGCTTATGGCGACATTGTTGACGAGGATGTCGAGCCCTCCCATCCGCTCCCCGGCCTCTTCGACCGCTCTGGCACACTGCGCGGGATCGGAGACGTCCGCGACCACGGCGAAGGCGCTGCCGCCCGCCTGCGCGATCTCGCTTACTGTCTGCTCGGCAAGCGCGCCGTCCATATCGAGCACGGCGACCTCGGCACCCTCGGCAGCGAACAGCAGCGAAGTCGACTTGCCGACCCCCTCGCTGACCGATCCGCCTCCGGTGACGAGCGCCCTGCGCCCTTTCAGCCTGTCGTAAGTCTTCTCCGGCCTTGGCATCGATCCCGCTCTCCCGTTGATTTGCCGGGGAACATGGAGCGGATTTGCCGGGCGGGCAAGCCTTGTAGGTTACACATGAGACACTGTCCTGAACCTAAAAAGTGTCCAGGAACTCGTCGCTGAAATCGAGGGCGTCGCGGTTGCCTTCTTCCTCGTAGGCACTGGCCGAGAGCGGATCGACGTGGACCGGATCGCCGCGGCCGAAGCGGGCCAGCGCGCGCTCGAAATCCTCGCTGACCTCGACGACGTAGCCGTCGCCCTCCAGCCGGTCGAGCCGGGCAAGGTGCGCCAGCAGCAGGCGGGAATCGAAGCGGGTGCGCCGGGCCACCTCCTCGCCGTGGTAATAGACGGCTTCCTCCACGCCGTTGAGCGCGCGGTCGGCCAGCACTTCCTCGGCATGGACCCGCGCGACCAGCAAGGCCGCGTCCCAGGCCATGCGCAGTTCAGGGCACTGGCGGCGCGCGCGATAGGCCGTCTGCGCCGAAAGCCTGAGCGCGCGGCACGCCGCCCGCACGTTGCCGCAATCGCTGAGCAGCGCGAGGAAGCGAAGCTGGCGCTCCCGGTCGAAGTGGTGGCGGGGGTTATCTGGGGAAGTAGAAACGTGAGCGGGAAGGTTCATGGGGAGAGAGTCCTTTGTTTGGGTCCCTCAAGCGCCGGGCGCAGCGCATCCGCGCTGCTTGGCTACGCGCCAATAAGGCGCGACGGCCAGTCGCCCTTGCGGCCCTGCGGGCCGGGCTGCCGCGAAACGACTGAGAGGGTTCGGGAAAAAAAATGTAAGCAAGCGAGGTAGCTCCAGTCCGGTCCGCGACCAGCGGACCGCAAGCGCGACTGCGCGCCCGAGCTTATGCGAGGAAAGCCAAGCGAGCCGGATGGCTCGCGCCCGGCGCCTGAGGGTCTAATACCAAGACTCGTTGATCATG
>JAGREN010000010.1 GCA_020446505.1 Novosphingobium sp.
GAAAATTATCCCTCCTCCGCTACCAACATTTCCAATGACTTACGAGTTTCCAGCTGGACGCGCCAGCCCGAGTTGGGACCCCAGTTGGGAAATTTGTGCCGAAAATCGGCGCTCTGCAGTGCAATTCAGACGGCGAAACTAGCCCGTCACCGACGAAATTCTGAGTGACTTGGCGCCGTCTAACTCCTGCCGGCGGATGCTCAATCCGAGCAGTTTTCGATCTGCATTGCAGGTCCGAAGGACAGGGCAATGGGGCGGAGGACCGATATCATCACTGCGCTTCGCGAGTGGGTTGAGCAGCGTTTCCCGCACTCCGGCCAAAATTGATTTACCGTTACTTACTCGTGCCCATCAATGAATGCGATCTCGAGCCGGCCTGGCAATGATGCAACTCGATATCGGGTTGATGCGAAGGGACCGACCTCTCGTATCACATCAAGCCATCTCGAACGCGAGCGGGATGAATTCCGGTCCATTGATGAAGTTGGCAGGATGGATCGTCGCCTCGCCATCAAGTCCGAGTGACTGTATGTGTGGCAACAATTCCTCCCAGAATAGGCGTAGTTCCATTCGGGCGAGAAATTGGCCGAGACACACATGCGCGCCATGGCCGAAGGCAATGTGGCCGTTGTCAGGCCGGTCGATCCGGAAAATATAGGGATCATCCCAGACAGCCTCGTCCCGGTTAGCCGAGTAATAGCTCAGCATCAGCAGATCGCCTTTGGCGATCTTGCGTCCGGCAACCTCGGCGTCCTCGCAGGCATTGCGCATGAAATGCTTGACCGGCGTGGTCCCGCGCACGGCTTCCTCGATCATCGAGGGGATGAGCGAAGGGCCGGCCTTCAACTTGGCAAACTCACCGGGGCACTCGCCGTTCTTCGCGATGCCGGTGAAATTGGCCGATGTGCTTGAGGGTCTCTAGCTGCCGATTGCCTGCGCGATCTCATCCTCGCTGAGGCCGACTTCGGCCAGGATTTCCGAGGTGTGTTCGCCTAGCAAGGGCGCGTGGCTGCGGATCGAGGAAGGTGTCGCGGCGAACCTCACGGGGGGGTGGGGGACCTGATAGGCACCTGCCTGCGGATGCTCGTGCTGCTCGAAGAAGCCCACGGTCCGAAGGTGTGGATCGCTTTCGAGATCGTCGAGCCGGTTGAGCGCAATGACCGGAATCGACAGGGGGCGTAGCAGGTCGATCCACTCCTGCGTCGTCCTGGTCGCTGCTGCCTTCTCGACCAGCGAGTAGAGATCGCGAATGTTGTTGTTGCGCCCCGCCATGGTCGCGAACTCCGGCCTCGCCGCGAAGTCTTCGTCGAAGCCCGCGACCTGGAAGAACAGCTCCCAGTGGCGGTCATTGTAGGGCAGCATGCCGATGTAGCCGTCCTTGGTCGGAAACGGCTTGCGGAACGGGTTGAGCGTGCGGGGGTAGCCATACTGGTCCGCTGGCGGCTGATAGACGTGGCCGTAGAGGTTCTCGACCAGCACGAAGCTGGTGACGCATTCCAACATCGGCACCTCGACGAACTGGCCTTCGCCGGTTCGCTCGCGGTGAAACAGGGCGGCAGAGATCGCCTGAGCCATGAACAGGCCCGAGATCTTGTCCGCTGCCTGTGTGGGCAGAAAAGCGGGAGGTCCGCCAAACGTGCGCGGATAGAGGTCCGCCATGCCGGACGCGGACTGGATGAGGTCGTCGTAGGCTGGGAGGCCTGCATAGGGTCCCTCCGAGCCAAAACCCGCGGCGTGAGCATAGACCACGTCGGGTCTGATCGCGCTTACATCTTCGTAGGACAGGCCAAGCCGTGTCAGCGCCTCGTAGCGAACCGAAGCGACAAAGACGTCGCATGAAGCGATCAGCCGGGTCATCGCTGCGCGGGCTCTGTCCTTCTTAAGGTCGAGCACGATCGAGCGCTTGTTGCGGTTGAGCGTGAGGAACAACGGGCCGAGATTTTCGGCATTGCGGTCTGGCGGAACGCCGGGGCGGCGCATGATATCGCCGCCGGGGTCTTCCAGCTTGATGATATCCGCCCCCTGATCGCCCAGGATCTGCGTTGCATAGGCTCCGTTGACCACGCTCGTCAGGTCGAGAATGCGCACACCAGTCAGCGGGCCAGTTGGCTTGGCCTGTGTCATCAGTTCACGTCCCCGCGAATTGCGGCAAGATTAGTTCCGGCTTCTCGCAGGAGTTCGACGATCCGTTCCTCTTCGCGTTCGAGCCGCGCGACATAGCCAGCCAAGCCGATTGCCATGGTCCGGCCGTTGATCGGAGCAGGCAGCGTCATCCCGATTACGCCGAGCCCTTCGGTGAACGAGTGTTTGGAAAAGGAATATCCCTTGACCCTGACCTGCCCGACTCGCTCCATCAGGCTCGCCCGGTCGAGGTTTGCATCGGTGTAGGCGTTGATCTTGCGGCGCAGAGTCTCGATCGCCTCGTCGTCCTTGCCTGCCAGCAGGGCGAGGCCGAGCGCAGTCTGCGCAATTGGCCGGCGCATGCCGGGTTTGCCCCGAAAGGCGAGGGGGTTGTCCGAATAGAGAATGTGCAGATAGCGGACATGAATGTCGCTCTGCGCCCCGAGAATTACACCTTCGCCAGTCTGTTCCTGAAGCCAGTCCATTGCGGCGCGCAGGTCGTTGTCGCCGAACATGGCGTCTTCGACCCATTGTCCCAGCTGCGAGACACGCAGCGTCGGGAAATAGACCCGGCGTTCCTGATCGTAGTCGAGATAGCCGATTTCCATGAGCGATTTCAGCAGGGCCGAACCGCTCGACGGTGGATAGCCAAGCTCGTCGGTAATATCCTTGAGCGAGAGCGCCTTGCGTTGACGCTCGAAGGCTTCGAGAACCTCAAACGCACGGATCGCGGATTTGACAGCAGGCTGCATGCTACGTTGCCTATTCACAAGTATGAAAAAATAATTCACATGTAGGTATCTGTGACGTATTCCCATAGATTAGGTCGTGTCAATCCCGGCCCGTCGAGAGAGGTGGCGACCATGAATTTCGAATTGAGTGACGAACACCGGATGTTGAAGGAGCTGGTCGCCCGGTTCGTGCGCGATGAACTGGTGCCGCTCGAACCGACGGTCCTTGAGGCAGAAGCTAGCGGCGTGGGCACCTATTTCCCGGACGAGATCCGCGATCGGCTCAATACACGGGCGAAGGAGCTGGGGCTCTATGGTCTGGACGCGCCTGAGGAATTCGGAGGGATGGACCTGCCTGCCGTAGCGCTGGTCGGGGTAGAGGAGGAACTTGGCAAGTCGGTGGCGCAATTCATCCTGCCACCTGACAGTCCGAACCTGCGCATGCTCCAGCAAACCGTCGATGAGCGGCAGCGAGAGGCCTACCTCGGCCCATATGCGTCTGGCGAAAAGACTTCGGCCATGGGCATTTCCGAGCCGGGCGCAGGCTCCGATCCGGCAGCGATGATTACGCGGGCCGTGCGCGATGGTGACGAATGGGTGATCAACGGGCGCAAGATCTGGATCAGCAACGCCGAGCATGCCGATTTCACGATCCTCATGGCGGTGACCGAACCGGGCAAGGGAGCGCGTGGCGGCATCTCTGCCTTTCTCGTCGACAAGGGCACGCCGGGCTTCAACGTGCTGCGCAAAATCCCGATGATTGCAGGCAACTTCACTTACGAGATCGCTCTGGAGGACTGCCGCGTCGAAGGCTGGAAGCTGTTGGGCAAGGAAGGTTACGGCTTCGCGCCCATGCAGACCCGGCTCAGCACGCGCCGTTGCCAGATCGCTGCCTGGTCGGTCGGCATGGCGCAGCGAGCACTCGACATGGTGATCGAATATGCTCCGCAACGAAAGACGTTCGGAACGCCGCTTTCGGAGCGACAGGCAATCCAGTTCTGGGTCGCCGAAGCCGCTACGAAAATTCACGCGGCACGGCTGATGACATACGACTGCGCGTGGAAAGTCGATCAAGGCATGGATGTTCGCAACGAGATCTCGATGATCAAATGGTACGCTAGCGAGATCGCCTACGAGACGGTCGATAGGGCCATGCAGACCTTCGGGGCGATGGGAATGACCAAGGAAATGCCGCTGCAACTGATGCACCAGAAGCTGCGCAATGCCCGCGTTTATGACGGGGCGACAGAGATTCACAAATGGGTGATCGCCCGTGGCCTGTTGGGAACACGCAAGTGAAGGCGAATTATGGCGAGCATGTTCGCGTGGCGGTCGACAGCAACGTCGCGGTCCTCACGATCGACAAGCCTCCGCACAATTTCGTCTCGGTTCAGTTCATGCGTGATCTGGCCGATGCCTTCGACGACGCCGATGCCGATGCCGATGTACGCGCACTGGTGCTTCAGGCCGATGGCTCCAGCTTTTGCGCGGGTGCGGATTTCTCGGCACCGGGAGAGGCAGGCGGGACGACGGACGGTATTCCCGCGCTCTATGTCGAGGCGATCCGACTCTATTCGAATACCAAGCCGATCGTTGCCGCAATACAGGGTGCTGCCGTTGGGGCAGGACTGGGCCTCGCTCTGGCTGCCGATTTCCGGGTGACCAGCCCCGAAGCGCGCTTCGTTGCCAATTTCGTGAAGCTGGGGTTCCATGCAGGCTTCGGTATCAGCCTGATGCTGCCGCGCCTGATCGGGGACCAGAAGGCCTCGCTGATGCTGCTGACAGGCAGACGGATCAAGGGCGAGGAAGCATTTGCCTGGGGGCTGGCAGACCAGATTGCACCAGCCGACCAGTTGCGCGACGCTGCCTTTGCGTTAGCACGGGAAATCGCCGAAGGAGCGCCACTCGCGATCATTGCCACGCGAAAGACCCTTCGTGGTGAACTCGGCGAGCAAATTCGTCAGCGAACGGCGGAGGAATTCAAAATCCAGTCGGTGCTCAACAAGACAGAGGATTTTGCAGAGGGCGTGAAATCGGTTGCCGAGAGGCGGCCGGGTAATTTCAAGGGTCGCTGACCGGAAGAGAGGGTCGGCCAAGGAGAAGGTTCATGCGCATTCATCCCTTGCTTGCGCACATCGTGGATCAACTGAGCCTGGCAGTCGGTGTTGCCACGTCCGCGGCAAACGACACGCATAAATCCGAATGGTCCAACCGTGACGCGATCGATTTCCTTGACACGGTGCGTCGCCAGACCGGGGATGAATACATGGGCCTCGCCGGGGCTCCATGCCTTCCGGGTGCCGGGGATTTCGCCATGGAGCTCGGAGCGCGCTGCGAGACGCTCCGCGAAGCCGTCGACTGCAATTGCCGGTTCATGGCCATCGCCACGAAGGCATTTTCATTCGGTCTCGAAGTGGAAGACGAAGAGGCGGTGGTCACGGTCATGGCGCTGCAAGAGGGACAGCCTCAACGGGGACTTGTCAGCGACTGGATCATGATTTCCTGGCACAAGCTGATGCAGTGGCTGATCGGTTCGGAGATCGCCCTGCGCCGGGCCGAATTCGATCACGCGCTCGAAATTGAATATCGTCACTATGCATCGATGTTCGGAGGAGGTTGCCAGTTCAACAGACCGGCTAATCTCATGGCATTCGACGCCGCTCTGCTCGATCGCAAGGTCGTGCGCGAACCTCTTGAAGCAGGTCAGCTCAAGGCCAGCACGCCGGGCTATTTCGAGAAACCGGGGCTGCTGGCGCGGTCATGGAGGCAATTGACTTTCAGTGTTCTTCGCAAGGAGATCGCGGAGGGTGCGTCCGGGTCTTCGACCGACGAACTGGGGCGGCAGTTCGGTATTACCGGCCAAACCCTGCGCCGGCGCTTGCGGGCCGAGGGAACCAGCATCCGCAAGATCAAGTCGGAGGTTCGCCTCGACGTAGCGCGTGACCTGCTCGGAGATGAAGCCGTGAGACTGGGTGAGGCGTCGATTGCGGCTGGCTTTTCGGAACCGAACTCGCTCGCTCGGTCACTGCGCTCCAGTCGTGGTATCAAGGCGGGCGAGCTTCGAGACGAAGTGCGATCCTGGCGCAGCGCCAGCGGTTCGGAGCAGAAGCGCGACTAGGCGCTGTAAAGCACGGCCCCTCCCATTTGCGGCACGCCTTGACAGGCAAGTGCCAGCGATACGTCGCGCTGCTGCTCTCCGGCACGTCGGGCAAGTTGCAGATAGCACTCGATCATCTGCGGCGTGCCGTGCATCCGCCCGTTGCCGAGCGAGCCACCGCTTGCGAGAACGGGGACAGCCTCCTCGCGGTCGCTGTCGATTCCGCCGTCCGCGATCATGCGATGCGCTTCGCCGCGTGGAGCAATGCCAAGTAGTTCCATCCAGAACAGCGACAGGGGAGCGAAACCGTCATAGACCTGCGGATAGTCGATCTCCTCCAGAGAGACACCTCCAGCGCGGCACAGCCTCTCAACCATGATCTCGCCCAGTTCCATCATGTCGTCGTAGGGCCAGTGGGATGGCGCGCGAAGGCGCAGGGGCAGCATCTCCGAATAGGCGGTCACCTGCACGGGGCGGTGAGGCAAGTCGCGAGCGCGTTCCGCGGACGTGAGGACGAAGGCGGCCACGCCATCGACCGGAATGTCGCAATCGTACATGCGGATCGGGTCGTTGATGAAAGGCGCTGCGAGGTAGGCCTCGGGATCGAGCGGCTTGCCCTTCCAGTGAGACCATGCGTTGCGCGCACCGTTCTTGCGCGCCTCGATGGCAATGGGGGCCAGCGCATCGGGCGACGCGCCATAGCGCTGCGCATATTCGTTCCAGGCCATGGCGATGGCGGCGATGGGGCCGAAGTGGCCCATGGCCATGCCCCATTGTTCCCGTCCGGCAGCCTGCGGCGTGGAGTTCTGATGGTAGCTTCCGCCAGGATTGTGGAGCGCGCGATAAACGACAATGGTCTCTGCGGCTCCTGCATGAATGGCGTTGACGGCCATGGCCACGGCACCGGGCAACTGTCCTTGTGGATCCTGCTGATACCGAGGCGTCAGGCCAAGCCGCCGTGAGAGCCAATGCGTCGTAACGAACGCAGTACCATCCTCGGCTGCATGGGTGCCGAGCGAAGGGAACAGCGGGGTGGTAATGAAGCCATCGACGTCGCTCAGTTCTAGCCCGGCATCGGCAATGGCTTCACGCACCGTCGCGATTGTCATCGATCCTAGCGACGTTTGTGAGCGGCGCACGATTGGGCTTTGGGAATAGCCTGCGATCGCAACCTTGTCGCGGGCGGGAAACGCACTCATTCGTCGGCCAGCCGAAATGCGGGGACGGCTACACCGGGTGCAAGGTCTTCGAAACAGGCCTCGACCCGGTCATCGAGCGCAAGCGGTACGTCCATGCCGTCGAGCAAGCGGGCGACCATGCGCAAGCCCGGCTGCTCGTCGAGTTCGACATCGACCGTGACGTAGGGCAACAGGTCAGCTACGCCGGGGATGAGCGCCTGTCGCACCACAGTCCACGATAGAATGCGCCCTTTTCCGCTTACAGGCACGAATTGCCAGCCTGGCTCGAAGCTGCCGCAGGCGAGGCAAACCGGGTCGGGCGGATAGGAAAAGGTGGAACAATTTCCACACTGAGCCATCGTAAGTTCGTGGCAGGCGGCGGCCTGCCAGAAGGGGGCTGAGACAGCATCAGGGACGGGAAGGGGGCGTGATGTCGGTTCGTCAGTCATCCCACCACGCCCTTGATCTTGAGATCTACGACGCTGTCCCAGTCGAGTCCAAGCTCGGCAAGGATGGCATCGCCGTGCTCGTTGAACAGCGGCGCGCGGGAAGTCGGGGCGGGCTCGCCGTCATATTGCAGCGGTGCTGTCACTAGCTGGAAAGGTACGCCTTCGGCCGTTTCGCATTGCTGGAGATAACCGTTCGGCGCGACCTGCGGATCATTTACGAGGTCTCGTGCCTGCTGGACTACAGTCCACTGTCCGGGAAAATCTGCCAGTACCTTGCACCATTCGTTGCGGCTGCGTTTGAGGAACTCCTCGCTCAGCGCGGCAATGGCGGGTGCATGGTTCGCCATGATCGACGCGTAGTCGCAAAAGCGCGGGTCGTCGGCGAGATCATCGCGGCCGATGTGCCGTGTCAGCAAGGGCCAGTAGTACCCGGCCTGCAGGCAGCACAGCGCGATCCTGCCGCCTTCGCGGGTGTCGTAAGTACGCGAGAGCGGATTGGGCGGTTCGGGGGGCCACGGCCAAGCGGGGTCTTGCGTAGCAGCAGCGATCGCGCCGCTCATGGCCCACATGCCTGTCGCCAGCAGCGAGGCGTCGACAACGGTCGCCTCCCCGGTGCGCTCGCGGTGGTAGAGCGCGCCCATGGTGCCGCCAGCGATGAACATCGCGCCGGTGAAGTCACCAAATCCCGGTGCTGGCAGGAACGGCGGGCCATCCGGGCCAGCCACCATCGAGGATACGCCGGTCCGGTGCCAGTAGGTCAGCAGGTCGTAACCGCCGCGATTGGCCTCCGGTCCGCGTTCGCCCTGTCCGACACCGCGCACATAGACGATGTCCGGATTGTGCGACCGGATGTGCTCGACCTCGATCTTCAGCTTCTCCCGGACCCGGGCAACCTTGTTGGTCATGAACACGTCGGCAGTAGCGACGAGCCTGTAGAGCACCTCGCGCCCTTCCTCGCTGCCGAGGTCGAGCGCCAGGCTGCGTTTGCCGCGATTGGCATTCTCGAACAGCAGGTTGACGTCCGCCGTGCCGGTCGTGCCGATCCCGCGCCCGGCATCGCCGCGTTCGACCGGCTCGATCTTGATAACGTCGGCGCCCCAGTCGCTCAGTAAGGCGCCAGCGGCTGGCAGGAAGGCGTGTTCGGACACCTCGACGACGCGCACGCCCTTCATGATGGCCGTCATTGCGGCATGTCTCCCAAGTGCTGTGAGTTCAGCTTGCTGCCGGGGCTTTGCTCAGGTCAAGGTTGTAGAGCTTCTCGGCATTGCCGCCGAACACCAGCGCACGCTCCTCCGGCGTAAGCTGCTCGAGCGAGTCCAGGTGGTAGCCGAGTGGGTCGGGATAGAGGCAGGTCGGGTGCGGCCAGTCCGTCTCGAACATGATCGAATCCGCGCCGACCCGGCGTACAGCCTCGATCAGGCCCTGCTTTTCCGCCCAGAAGCAGATCGAGAAGTGCTCGCGGAACAAGTCCGTGACCGAGGCGGTCCAACCCGGCAGGTTTTCCTCGACCATATACTGGAGCTGTTCGAGCATGAACGGTACCCAGCCAACGGCGCTTTCGACCGAGGTGAACTGCAGCTTCGGATGGCGTTTGAAAATACCGCTCATCAGCAGATTCAGGATCGTTATCATATTCGGGGCGAACAACATCGAGCCGCTGACGGCGTATTTCTCGTAGCCGGTCAGGCTGGGCCACACATCCGGATTTTCCCAGCCTTCCGCACCTTGTGAAAAGCCGACATGGAAATTAATGGGTAGCCCGCGATCTTCGCAAAGCTCCCAAAGCGGGGCCCAGTGCTCGTGGCCGAGGTCGGGCAGGCCATGGTGTTGCGGGTTGGAATGGATGTTGATGCCGCGCAGCCCCATATCGGCGCAGCGTTCGCCTTCCGCCACGGCCTTGTCGACATCCCACCAGGGCAGCATGGCCATCGGATAAATGCGATTGCCGGATTCGGTCTGCAGTTCGGCCATCGCATCGTTCTGGATGCGGATCGCCATTTCGCGCAGTTCCGCGTCGACCTTCATCGACTTGCCGCCGCCAAAGCCGAGCAGATTGGTATAGGCGATCTGGGCAGCGATGCCGTTCTCGTCCAGATAGGCGAGCCGGGCTTTCAGGTCATAGGCGCCCTCTGTCACGTCCTCGAGCGGATGATCGAAGAATTCGAGGCCGGGTAGCTTGGAGCCGTCCTTCATGATCGCCGAGAAACCGTAGTTCTTGCCGAGTTCGTAGTCGCCGATCAGCCAGGCGGTGCGCCCGTCCACGGTCTTGCGCTGCGGCATCCTGTCCTTGAATGCGGCTGGCGCACGCGAGGTCCACAGGTCCGGCCATTCGGTAATGTGCGCGTCGGTATCGACGACCTTCACGCCATTGAGCAGCTTGCGTGCCGCATCCTGATCGCTCGTGGTGGGCCGCTCGGCCAGATCGATGGACATTTGGTCTCTCCTAGGCAGGTTTGCCTGTTATCTTGCCGACAAGCTGCACCACATCTTGGCTCTTGCGGCATTTGAGTTGCTGTCAGGATATATCTTGGACCAGATGGCTTCCAGAGCGGAAATGATCAGTCTTCGAGGTCAAAACTGATCATCCTGCGGCGCCAGGGGACATGCAGACTGCTGCGAGAGAGGAGAGACTACCAATGGAATTCGAACAACTTTGCGATCGGCTGGAAATTCGGGAACTCGCCGAACGCTACACGATGGGTATTACCGCCCACGACTGGGATCTGGTGGGATCGTGCTATCACGATGACGCGCGCTGGCATGTGCCGCAAATGGGCTATGACCTGAACGGCAGGAACGCGATCGTTGCCGGTGTGCGCGAGCTGGTCGAGCCAAACGAATTGCACATGCAAATGCTGCATTCGCTGGTCTTCGACAGGCTTGATCAGGATCGTTCGGAGATCCGCAGCATCTTGCATGAATTGGCTCATCATCCCAGCGGAGAGCGCGGCGTCAACGTGTTTGGAATCTACTATGACGAGGTCACCAGGCGCGATGGTGAATGGAAGTTCCAGAACCGTAGATTCGAGATCCACTATCTGGATCCTGCGCCACTGCCTGGAAACGTGATGATCGATTATGCAAACATGCCGACTCTCACTTGACGCGTCTTAGCTGAGAGGCACGGGGACTCTGGAGATCCGGTCGCTTGCTGTCTGGTTGACTATTGGTTGCGCCGATAATATGTAGCAAACACTATACAAGGTAGTCCCCGTCGATTGGATGATTCAATTCGGCCGCGGAAACTACCGTGTCGGCGAGGATGGGACGATGGCGGTTATCTCCGCAGAGGAAGGCGCGAGCCTCATTGATGCGGACTATTATTATCGGCATGGGTATCCTTGGGAGACTTGGGCAAAGCTGCGCGAAAGCGCACCTGTTTGCCGCATAGAAACTGACATCGACGAGCCGGTCTGGGCGGTTACCCGCTACAACGACATTGTCGAGATCGAGCGTAATCCTGACGTCTTTCTCAACGCTCCCCGAATGAATATGGGCTCTGGGCCGGGCGAGCTTCCCGTGCGTATGATCGTCAACATGGACCCTCCGGACCATGGGGCTTACCGCAAGCTCGTCAACGCGCGCTTCATGCCGCGCAGCATCGCAACGGTTCAGGACTTCATCGAGAGGCTGGTCGCTCGGACGCTGGACAACGCGTCGGCGCAAAATGGCGAAATCATCGACCTTCAGGAATTCTTGGCCAATCCCGTGCCCACGGCGGTGATTTCGAAATTTCTCGGAGCGCCGGAAGAAATGGCGCCGATGATCCAATCATGGACCGAGCAGAGCCTCTATCCCGGTGATCCCGAGGTCGCACAAGGCAGGTCTGTAGAGCAGGTGCGGGCAGAGTCGATCGAGTCCATGTTCGCGGTCTATCGCGACCTGTTCGAAGAACGGCGCAAGCAGCCGCAGGACGACCTCTTAACCGACCTGCTGAATTCCCGGATCAACGGCGAAGAGATGCCGGAGCTCGAACTTTACTCCTGGTGCTACATTCTTACGCTCGCCGGGCACGAGACCACGCAGAGTACATTCGGCGCAGCGATCCACACGCTGAAGCAGCATCCTGATCAGCTCCGGATGCTCCGCGATGATCATAGCCTGATCAACGGCGCTATCGAGGAAGTGCTGCGTTTCGTCTCGCCTGCGGTCCATTTCTGCCGGACGCCGAACCGCGACGTCGAACTTCACGGCCAGATTATTCCCGCCGGCGAACCGATGGTGATGTACTACCCTTCGGGAAATCACGACGAAACGGTTTTCGACAGACCAGACACTTCCGGTTCCACGCGACCGCGCTGGCCGGAGTGGCAGCGCAGCGTCCCCTGAATGAACGTGCGATCACCATGACCGGGGTCATGCTTGGCGAGCCCGTCGGCGCGCTTTATGCGGAGCGCTATTTTCCGGCGGATTACAAGGAAACGGTCAATACGATGATCGGCTATATCGTGGCCGAATATCGCGACCGGTTCAAATCAAACGAATGGATGGACGACAAGACGCGGGCGGAAGCCCTGGCCAAGCTGGACATGGTCGTTTCCCACATCGGCTATCCCGACCGTTATCATGATTATTCCTCGCTGCGTATCTCGCCCACCGGTCTGGTCGGCAATGTGCGCCGCCGCATGGCATGGGCGCACGACGATGCGCTCGCCAGGCTGAAGGAACCGACGCGCAAGTGGGAGTGGCCCTTCAATGTCCAGGCGATCAATGCGGGCTATGTCGCCTCGCTGAACTCGATCACCTTTCCTGGCGGGATCCTGCAGCCTCCGTTCTTCCATCCCGACGGCGACGTCGCCGTGAATTTCGGATCGATCGGCGCCGTCATCGGCCACGAGCTTGGCCATGCTTTCGACGATCAGGGCAAGACCTATGACGGCACTGGCAAGATCAGGAACTGGTGGACTGACGAATCCGAGAAACGCTTCCGCGAGCGTACTGCCCAGCTGGTCGAGCAGTTCAACAGCTATGCGCCAATTGAGGGCGAGCACGTTAACGGCGCGCTGACGCTGGGTGAAAATATCGGCGATCTTGGCGGACTGACGGTCGGTTATGCCGCCTATCGCCGCTATGTCCGTGACAAGCAGGGAGGTAAGGCGCCCGTCATCGACGGCTTTACTGGCGACCAGCGGTTCTTCCTGTCATGGGGCCAATTGTGGCGTAACCTTTCCACTCCGGCCGAGATTCGGCGCAGACTGGTTGCCGATGTTCACAGCCCCGGCGAGTTTCGCGCCAACGGTGCGGTGCGCAATGTCGACGGATGGTATGAGGCATTCAGCGTTGGTCCTGACGATGACCTTTATATTCCGCCGGAACAGCGGGTGCATATCTGGTAGGTTATCAACGATCGCATAGGCCAAATCTAGCACTGGCCCGATTGTCTGAGCAGGTTGTCCTGTCGAGAAGAACAGCAGTCCGCACGGGGGCAACTGCCTTCACCGGCGATCCCTGCAGCGCGTTTAAATCAATTCATCGAGAGTAATACCCAAGGCTTCAGCTAGCTTCTTGACCGTCTCGATCGAACCGCTCTTCCGTCCGGCCTCGATATCCGCGATCTGCACCCGGTTGACGTTCGAAGCTTCGGCGAGGGCTGTTTGTGTGAAACCTCGGAATTCCCGCCAGACGCGCAGAGGGCTTTCGCCGGAGAGCATGCGCTTCACGAATTCGGCAGGAAGCAGTTCCTCATCGCCGTTAGCCAACTGCGCCAGAGCACGATCATGGGCTTGCAGATCGGCGAGCTGTTCAGCGGCGGCCCGTAAACTGCGATATTCCTTAAGCGGGATCGAAATCATTTCACCCATATCTGCCTCCATCAACCATAGATGCTGCCACGCGACCCGATATCGAGAACCGCCAGAACAACGCCGTCATCATTCATAATCACGCGCCAATCACCCACCCTTAAACGGATACCTTCCCGTCCCTTGAGAGCCGTAACATTGTTGGCCTGCGAGGCTGGGTCGGCGGCATATTGCTCGATCTTTCCTATGATCCGTTCCGCTACGTCCGCGGGCATCTTGCGAAGGGCCTTCAACGCAGCCCGCGTGTAGGTGACTGGTATCATTTCCTGCGATGTAGCTCATGGCTTCAATGTAGTCAATGGCTACACTATATGGGAATGGACAGGCGGGCGTCCCCAATGTGGATCACGCCATTCCCTCATGTTATAAAGTCTCCGAGCAGATTACGAATTTGCGGGGATTTGGAGCAAGTGCTCGGCGAAGTTAATTCCATTTATGCCCAGCAGGACGCTACCGCGCTCTTTCGCGCGCGCCTGAGCCTGTTCGAGAAATGGGGCGTGACGGACGAGCAGGCGGCCATCCTGTCAGGGATAGAGTTGCGGACCTACCGGCGCTGGAAGGGGCAGGGAGTCGGCAAGTGTTCTTCGGAGTGTCACGCCCGATTGTCGAATTTGATGGGTATTCACAAGGCGCTCAGGACAGTTTTTTTGGAGCCGGGGCGAGCCTATTCGTGGATACGAACGAGCAATGCCGCTTTTGATGGCGTGAGCGGACTTCATCTCATGCTTGGCGGTGAGTTGGCGGACATACTGCGTGTCCGGCGCTACCTGGAAGCCGAATGCATTGGTGCGTGATTGTTATGGCGGAAAGTGTCGGATCCGGGCTGAAAAATCGGCAAATCACCGCATAAAATATGCGTTTCGCCGCATCGAAATTCTGGGGGTATCAGTGGGGGTATTTTGAGTGCAGTGCAGAATAAAACGTTTATATATCAGTATAATAAGTGACTGATAAATACTCCTCCTCCGCTACCAAAATTTCAATAGCTTACGGGTTTTCATCTGGCCGCCCCGACTCGAGTTCGGTGCCCAGTCGGGAAAATTGCGCCAAGAGTCGGCTCAGGGATGTGCAATTCCGGCGCATTCCCAGTCCATCATGACTGAAAACTTGGGATGATCTCACGTCGATATGGGCGGTTGGTTTCAGTCGATGGATCGTGTGTTGGGGTAACAGACCGATGAATCCTGTGACATCGCTCGGGCATTTTGAACGAAAGAGCCAATGCGGGGCGCTGGCCGATTTGTCCTGCACGGCTTACGACAAGATTATGTACGAGGAGGGAATGGGATGATCGACCAGTATGCGCTGACCGAGGATCAGCTTGCGATACAGGAGACCGCGCGCAAGTTCACTTCCGATGCGATCACGCCGTTTGCGGCGCAGTGGGATGAAGAGTGCCACTATCCGGTCGACGTCTGGAAGGCGGCAGGCGCGCTGGGTTTTGGCGGGATCTATGTGTCGGAAGCGAGCGGCGGGATTGGCCTGGGGCGGCTTGAGGCCGCGCTGATCATGGAGGCCATGGCCTATGGCTGCCCGGCGACTTCGGCCTATGTGTCGATCCACAACATGGTCGCGTGGATGATCGACAGCTTCGCCAGCGACGACATCAAGTCCCGTTATCTTCCCGATCTCGTCGGGATGGACAAGATCGGCTCCTATTGCCTGACCGAGCCGGGGTCGGGCTCGGATGCCGCAGCACTGCGCACCGTGGCGCGGCGCGAGGGCGACCACTATGTGCTCAACGGCACCAAGCAGTTCATTTCGGGCGGCGGCGTGAACGACGTCTATGTCGTGATGGTGCGCACCGGCGAGGACAAGGTGCGCGGTATCTCTTGTCTCGTCATCGACAAGGACACGCCGGGCCTTTCGTTCGGCTCGCCGGAGAAGAAGCTGGGCTGGAACGCTTCTCCCACTGCACAGGTGGTGTTTGAGGATGCGCGGGTGCCGGTCGCCAACCTGATCGGACAAGAGGGCGAGGGCTTCCGGTTCGCGATGATGGGGCTTGATGGCGGGCGGCTCAACATCGGGGCGTGTTCGCTCGGCGGGGCGCAGAGGTGCCTCGACGAGGCGGTCGCCTATGTGAAGGACCGCAGGCAGTTCGGGCAGGCGATTGCGGAGTTCCAGAATACGCAGTTCACGCTCGCGGACATGGCGACCGATCTCGAAGCGGCGCGGGCCCTGCTGTACCTCGCTGCCGCCAAGGTGACGGCTGGCGCGCCGGACAAGACGAAATTTGCCGCCATGGCCAAAAAGCTGGCGAGCGACAGCGGTTCCTCGATCGTCGACCGGGCGCTGCAGATGTTCGGCGGATATGGCTACTTGCGCGAATATCCCATCGAGCGGTTCTGGCGCGACCTGCGCGTCCACCGCATCCTCGAAGGCACCAACGAAGTCATGCAGATGATCATCGGAAGAGAGCTCCTGCGGTGATACGCTGTGAGGTCTCTGGTTCGAACGTCACCCGATCACGCCCTTCACCTTGAGGTCGACGACCCTGTCCCGGCCTAGAACAAGCTCGGCGAGGATGTCATCGCCGTGCTCGTTGAACAGCGGCGCGCGTGAAGTCGGCGCGGGGCCACTGTCCGGGGAAAAACCGCGAGAATCCCGCACCCTTGATCATTCGGCGATTACGACTTCGCAGGCGTCGGTAAAAACGATCTCGCGACTGGCGTGCGCGTTCTGGTGAGGGCCGCCGCCCCATGATGTCATCACTGTCGTATAGACGCCCGAACCACCCGCGACCAGCAATAGCAGATTTTCGCGGATCTTGATCGTCGGGATGAACCGGTCAGGGTCTTCAGGCGGACCCTCCATGCGCGACCAATTGATCTTGCCGGCCGTGTTGCCGGCACGGCGGATTAATTCATCGACGATCCGGTCACGGTCATAACCTTCGCGAGACAGGGCGAGTGCATGGTCTGGATTGAGCACGACAACTACCGAGCCACCGCCCGAGGTCGCATTATTGTGGGCAAGATCCGCGATTGTTGCCGCAACGATACCGAGCATGCGTTCCGCGACCGGTGTGCCATCGGTGCTGGGGCGCAGGATCACGGATATCGGCGAACCGACGCAGGCGACAGTCACCGCGCTTTGCTCTGCCTCGAAACCGAGCGTGGTGTGCAGAGGCGGGAAGGGGCTGTTTTCCTCGTCCTCGCCAAGGCAATAGGCGATGGAGCCGGGCTGGCCGAGCAGCGACATGGCTGATTCACCGGGCCAGACCCCGCCGAGATTGATGAGGCACAGCCGCACCGCGCGGCCAATGGTGAGGTTGGCGCGATGGCCATAGCCTAACGCACCGAAGCCGCTGGCAATGCCCGCTTCGCGGATTGCCGGTCCATTGACGATCAGCAGGGGGGCGACCTGATGGGTCGTCACCTGAAATTCGGTCGAATCCATGCGCGGATCGCAGATAGCCGAAACGGCGGCGATGACGACAGGCAGGTGTTCCGGCTTGCAGCCCGCCATGACGGCATTGATCGCCACCTTCTCGACTGTCGCTTCGCCCATGTTCGGGCCGACTTCGCCAAGGATGAGGTCGGCATCGAACCCGGCCATCGCGGCCATTTCGAGCATTTCGGCGACACGCTCTTCGGTCGGAAGGATGACTGGCAAGCCATCAGTGGCCTTGAGGCGGTACAGTTCGTCCTGAAGCTCGGCCTCGGATGCGCCTTCGATGCGCGCGGACCGCGCTTCAAGCTGCACGGGAAAGTCTCGCCTGCCAGGCCGCGACAATGGCAGAAGCAGCGCCCCGTGCGATTTCGGCGATCCGCGCAGCGCCAGTACCGGCAACCGGATGCGGCATTTGCACCCGAGGCACATCAGGCATTCCGACGGAGCGGGCGACGAAGCCGCTGGCCTGGATGAATTTCTCGGTGACCAGTGCAGCGACTGGCACGCCGGCGCGGGCCAGGTTCACGGCGTCGCGGGTGGCGCTCGAGGTGCAGCTACCACAATGCCCCATGGCGGTGATGGCAACGTCGCAGTTGGCAGCGATCTTCGCCACCTCGTCGAGCGGAGCGATCAGCGAGGGATTCGGAAATTCGTAAAGCGTGATCACGGGAGCATCGAGCAGCTCCTTTAGTGTCTCGCCAACGGCATTCAGCAGGTTCGATGCATCGAAGAAACAATTCGAAACGAGCGCGACTCGCAGGTCCGGTCCGCTCGCATCGCAGGAAAGCCCATAGGGCGTAATGGCGACGCGGGGCGCTGCACGCGGATCGAGTATGGTGAGCTTGGCCATTGCGAAGACTCCTCTGCCAATGTCGATGTCTGGCATCTGTTTTGCGCCACCAGCATAACCTGTTTCGAGTGCGCAACAAACACCGCCGGCAAAATAGCCAGCGCCTACATCACATAGTGATCGCCCGATGCGCGCACGGTAATATCGCTGACCGAGACGCCCCAGGGCTGGTCTATTGCGTGGACGATGGCATCGACGATGTATTCGGGCGCGAGCGAGGCATAGGCAATGGACTCGGGGTCGGACAATTCGCCGGGCGCAGTCCCTTCGACCATCTCACCGAGCATGGCACGGTATTCGGTGTAGTTCGCGCCAAGCGCTCCGATGGCCGCAGCGCCGTTGACCACGCTGTTGCCAAGGTTGGTGGCGTTGACGCCGGTCGGCTTGATGACCGTCACCTTGATCTTGCCGCGCGATTCCTGCCGGACCGAATGCGAGAAGTAGTCGACCGCCGCCTTGGTTGCGCCGTAGACCGAGCCCCCCATCACCGGCACGTTGCCGAAGATCGAGGACATGTTGACGATCTGGCCATGCCCTTGCGCGATCATCTGGTCGTGAACCGCGCAGGTGCCGTTCACCACGCCCTTGAAATTGATGTCGATGCAGCGCGCCCAGGCCTCGGCAGCGGAGACATGGTCGGCCAGGAAGGCAAGCGGCATGATGCCGGCGTTGTTCACCAACACGTCGGTCGAGCCGAAGGTATCGACTGCAAGGGCCGCAACCGCGCGCATGGCATCGAGGCTGGAAACGTCTGCCGTTGCGGCAATGGCCTCGCCGCCTTCGCCGATGATCGCGTCGACCGTCATCCGCGCGCTTTCGGCGTCGATGTCGCAGCAAACCAGTTTGCCGCCACGCGCTGCGAGACGGCGGCTGGCCAGTGCTCCGAAACCGCTGCCTGCGCCCGTGATGATAATCGTCTTGCCTGAAATCCGGTCCGTCATGTTGTGTCCTCCCCTGTGCGCGCGAGCTTGCTGGCATCGGATGCACAATCAAGGAAAAGATGAGGCAACTTTACTTCGCAAGGTGTCAGTGGTCATCTGGCGCCCAGTCGCATGCGACGCATACGAGGAACTAGCTATGTCCGAAATCCAGAGACCGCTGCCCAAGCCGACTCCGGAAACGCAGCATTTCTGGGATGGCTGCCGAGAAGGCGAACTGCGACTCCAGCGATGTACGAGGTGCGCAAACACCTGGTTCCCGCCGCGCCCGTTCTGCCCAGCCTGTGCCTGCCGCGAGGTCGAGATCTACACGGCGAGCGGCAAGGCCAGGCTGCATTCGTATGTCATCAGTCACCGGGGGCATCCGGGCTTCGGCAAGGAGCCCTATGCCATTGCCGTCGTGAAGTTGGAGGAGGGGCCGCAGATGATGAGCAACGTGGTCGGTTGCCCGCAGACTCCCGAGGCGTTGTTGCTCGACATGCCGCTCGAAGTGACGTTCGAGCAGCAGACAAAGGACGAGAGCATCTTCATTCCGCTATTCAAGCCGGTGGAGGGCTGAGGCGATGGCTGACAGTTTTGCTCTCAAGCCTCGTTCGGTCGCCGTCGTTGGTGCTGCCGAGACCACCAAGATGGGCCTCATTCCCGACATGTCGCAGCTTGGCCTGCACTTCGATTGCGCGCTCAATGCGATGACAGATGCCGGCCTGAAGCCGTCGGACATCGACGGAGTGGCGACCGGCGGCGAGGACGTTGCCGTGCTGGCCCACATGCTCGGCATCACGCCCAAATGGGTGGACTCGACCGACGTGGGCGGTTGCTCCTACATGATCCATGTCCGCCATGCGGCGGCAGCGATTGCTGCGGGCTATTGCAGTACGGTGCTCATAACTCACGGGGAATCGGGGCGTTCGCGCGTCGGCAGTCCGGGCTATGCGATGTCGGCGGCGAGCATGGCAGGCCAGTTCGAGGCACCCTATGGCGTCACCGGCGCGCCTTCGATGTTCACCATTCCGGTGCTGCGCTACCTCAAGGAAACCGGCAGCGACATCGAGGATCTTGCCCGTGTCGCCTCGATCCAGCGCGAATGGGCGGCGATGAATCCGCGCGCCACGCGGCGCGAGCCGATCACTGTCGAGGAGGTGATGAACGACACGATGATCGCTTGGCCCTTCACCAAGGCGATGTGCTGCCTTGTCACCGACGGCGGCGGGGCGCTGATCCTCACCAGCGCCGAGCGGGCGAAGGACTTTCCGACCAGGCCGGTCTATGTGCTCGGCACGGGTGAGAGCAGCGAGGCGCGGCTCATCAGCCAGATGGAAGACTTCACCTCTTCGCGGGCATTCCGGGTATCGGGCAAGCAGGCCTTCGAATCGTCGGGCATTACCCGCGACGATGTCGATCACCTGATGATCTACGACGCCTTCGCGCACTTGCCGCTGTACGGGCTGGGCGACCTCGGCTTCTGCAAGCCCGACGAGGCCAAGCATTTCTATCGCGAACGGCGCACCGCACCAGGCGGCTCATTGCCCACCAACACCAATGGCGGCGGGCTCTCCTACATGCATTCCGGGCGCTACGGCATGTACGCGCTGCAGGAGAGCGTGCGTCAGATGCGGGGCATTGCTCCGGCGCAGATCGAAGGAGCGAAGATCTCGCTGTGCCACGGCGTCGGCGGCATGTTCACGGCTTCGGGTACGGTCGTCTTCACCAACGAGAGCTGAGCGTCGCGGCTCCGTTTGCTAGGCCGGGCCTGCGGTCGGATGGAGCAGGTCAGACCGCGCAGGCCTCCGGCCAAAGCAGCCGCGCCGCCGTCATCGCCTGTCGTCCGCGTCCGCCGTATTCGCCTGTCAGCGCCTTGAGGCGATAGGTCCAGAAGTGCAGCGGATGCTCCAGCGTCATCCCCATCGCGCCCAGCATCTGGTGGAAATCGTAGACGGCTATGCGGGCGCTTTCCTGTGCGTGGAGCGCGGCTAGCGCGGCTTCGCCCGGATCGCCAAGTCCGGCGGCGCGCAGGGTCATCCAGTAGAGGGAATCGGTGCGCACATGAATCTCGGCGAGCCGGTGCCGCAAAGCCTGGAATGTGGCCAGCGGCCGACCGAACTGCTTGCGTTCCGACACATGCTCTATCGTGCTTTGCAGTGCCGCTCGCAGCAGCCCCGTCGCCTCCGATGCCAGGGCAAGGTTGGCCCGCATGCGCAGATCCCGACCGTCGAGGTGCGGAGCAGGCAGGGCGCGCGCGGCCTCGTCGGCAGAAACCAGACCCATCGGATAGGCGAAAAGCGATTCCGGGTCGGCGCTAACCGTGCCGGTTGCGGGGGTGAGCGTGCTTGCGCCGCCTTGATTGTCGAGAATGACAAGAGTTGCGCCATCGCGAAGAAACCGGATCGGCTGCCAAAGCCTGTCCGCTTCGGCGACGCAGACCGGGCGAGCCACCCCTTCTCCGAGTAGCGGGCCGACAAAGGCGCTGTTCGCTGCTTCCACGGCAAAGGGGAGTTGGGCTACTCGCTCGACCACCAGCATAGCGCCCACAAGCCCGAATTCCGGCTCACGGGCGATCTCGAGAAAGCCGCCCTCCACAAGTGCAGCTTCAAGCTCCTCGTTACCGAGCGCAAATGGCACTTCGCCGATGGGAGCGGTGGTAAAGGGCTTTACCAGTCCTTCCAGCGCATCGAGCAGGGTGACGTGATCGGGAGTGAGTTCGAAGTCCATCAGCGCGGCTCCCTCGGCAGGTTGAGAACGCTGCTGGCAACAAGATTGAGCTGGATCTCGGCAGCGCCCGAGGCAATCCCGGCGACGATCCCGCGCTGGTGGTGCATCTTGAGATAAGGCTCAGCCGACCCCAGCGAGCCGGGCAGATGCTCGACTATGAACTCGGCAACGGCCCGTTCGGCCATGACGGTTGCGAACCGCGCCGCTGCTGCCTCCGGTCCGACTGCCTCGCCATGGGCACGGCGGCTGATGATCGCATAGATCGCCGAGCGGGCCGCTTCGCACAGGCTCGCTGCACGCGCCGCTTCGATCTGCACGGCTTCTTCGCCGAATGCGCCGTGCTTCCCAAGTGTGGCGACCGCACGGTCGAGCGTCTTGCGCGCAAGATGGTAGCGCGGGATGCCGAGCCTTTCGTTGCGCAGCGAGTAGTCGATGATTTCCCAGGCCTGGCCTTCTTCGCCAAGCCGGGCGCCAGCCGGGACCACCACGTCGTCGAAGAACATCTCGTGGATGTCGCCTTCGCCGATGATGCTGGGGATTTCGCGCACGGTGATGCCGGGCGTGTCCATCGGCACGAGCAGGATGCTGATCCCGGATTTGCGGTCCGGCCCGGTGCGCACCAGCAGGAAGCAGGTGTCCGCCAGCCCCGCATAGCTGGTCCAGATCTTCTGGCCGTTGATGCGGTAAGTGCCGTCTTCGAGCACGGCGCTGGTGCGCAAGGATGCGAGGTCAGAGCCAGCGCCGGGCTCGGAAAAACCCTGACACCAGATTGCATTGCCGTTGACGATGGGGGGAAGGTATCGCTCCTTCTGCGCCTCGCTGCCATAGCGGACCAGTGTCGGCCCGATCCAGTTGACGTTCATGTATTGGGCGCCGCGGGGCTCTCCCGCGCCCCACATCTCTTCGGCAAGGATCTGCTGGTGCCACGGATCAGCGCCCTTGCCGCCCAGTTCGACAGGCCAGTGCGGGAACAGCAGGTCCTGCTCCGCCAGCGCGGCGCAGAACAGCCGCGATTTGTGAGTCAGTTCCTCCGAACCGGGACCGTGGCCAGCTATCTCTTCCCAATCTGCCGGAACGTTGCGGGTGATGAAATCGCGGATCGTTTCGCGAAAGGCGCTTTGTTCGTCATCCCACTCGAAATCCATCGCCGCGCCTTCCGCTCGCTATCCTCGTCGCCATAATGGGAGGTCGCGGCGCGGTTGCCAATGGGGCGCTGCATTCAACGCGTCGACGATTTACCTTTGAGGCAAATCGCGGCTTAGCTGCGCGAGCCTACGCCCCCGGATCGAGCATGCCGAGCGTCGCGACCAATGCGACGATGGCAATCGCGCAGGCCGATTCCAGGCACAGCGACCAGAGCAGATGCCGCTCCGCGCCAGTTTCACCGCGAGCGAGGGCAGGCGTCAGCCGCCAGCGGTTGATGCCTGCAAGGCCCAGCATCGCTGCAAAAAGGGCAAGCTTGGCGGCAAGCAAGAGAGTCCAGCCGCTGGAGGGGGACCAGTCGCCGTCCGCGATGAGGAGAGTGTTGGCCGCTCCAGTAAAAGCCAGTACGCAGACGACTATCGTGCCAGTGCGGGAAAAGGCCGACAGGCGCTCGACCAAGCTATTGTGGTCTGTCTCGCGAAAAACGGATGAGACGAATACGAGAAGCGCTCCCAACCACAGTGAACCAGCGCCAAGGTGGAACACGTCAAGCAGCCGTTGGAAAAGCCCCAATCCTCCTTCCGCCGCGCCGGAATGGCCGGTCCACGCCGAACTCGCCAAGGCTACGAATGCGATCAGAAAGGCCGGCAGGGTTCGCGGCCACAGTGCAAGGATAGCTATCAAGCAAAGCGCCGCGACGAGCCGCACATACAGAACCGGGCCAAGTGGCGTGGCATCGAGCACGGCACTCAGCGTTTCGCGATCGAGGTCAAAGAGTGGCGTTGCCGCCATCGCGGCGACACTGGCACAGGCCCACCAGACACTCGCGCAAATGGCGGCTAATGCGATGAATCCAAGAGCGTTGCGCTGTCTTCGGTCAAGAGCGACCTGGCCGTCGGTCAAGAGATAGAACGGCACGCCGACCGAGGCCATGAGCAGCGCCATTGACAGGAAGCGTGCTGCGACAAGGCCGAGGTCTGGCTGCATGGCCTGGCGCCAGCCCCGTCAGCCGACCTTGAAGGTATAGCTGCCTTCGATGCGGTGCTGGTCGGCAGCGACAACGTGCCACTTGAGGACATAGGTGCCGGTCGGGAGGGCGCGCGGCATTGTCGCGACAATCGTCTTGCCGGCAACCTTGGTGGCAAAGCCTTTCACCGGCATTGGCTTGTGGTTGGCCATGCCGGGCATTGCCGTCATCGTCAGTTCGATGCCCGAAAGCGGCGCGACCAGATCTTCCGAAAAGGCCAGCGACATCTTGGTCGGCTTGCTGACCGTCGCGCCCTGGGCAGGGTTTGATGAAACGAGGCGCGGGTGGGCCATTGCCGTGGCAGGAAGAGCCATGAAGGCAAGCGCAGCGAGCGGCGCGAGAAGGGACTTGAACATGGGGCCTCCGAATTCAGGTGAGCGCAATGCAATCAACTTGAGAGTGGATAGGGCGGACGGGGCGCGATTTTTCACTGAAGGTGACAAAAATTCGCAATAATCTGGGTGCTCAGGCAGGTGCCTCGCGATGCCGTATCGTCAAAGGTGCATATAGAGTTCCGCTAGACTGGCTAACAGAGACACAGAATGAATGACTACGATCGCCGGCGGTTCTTGGCATCCACGGGAGCCGCTCTGGCCTGTGTCGGTGCCAGCGGCCTGTTCCCCGCCTGGGCGCGGAGCGGGACTGGCGGTCTTGCTCAAGGCGAGTCCGTCTCCGGCGAAGAGATCGCGCTCACTATCGGCGAGAGCCATTTCGTCACTGGCGGTCGCAGCGGTCATGCAGTCACCGTCAACGGAACGCTGCCGGGGCCGCTGATCCGCTTGCGCGAGGGTCAGAATGTCCGACTCTCGGTCAGCAACCGCCTTGCCGAGCAGAGTTCGATCCACTGGCATGGCATATTGCTTCCGTTCCAGATGGACGGCGTTCCCGGCGTAAGTTTCCCCGGCATCGATCCGGGTCAAACATACGACTACGAGTTCCCGGTCCTCCACTCGGGCACCTACTGGTATCACAGCCATTCGGGCATGCAGGAAGCCCTGGGGCTCTATGGCCCTATCGTCATCGACCCGGCCAACGGTCGCAGGGACTACGATCGCGAACATGTCCTCGTGCTCTCCGACTGGTCGTCGATGCACCCGCATGAGCAGCTTCGGCGGCTCAAGATCAAGGGCGGCTACTTCAACCACCAGCGCCAGACACTTGCCGGCCTGATGGCGGGCAAGGATCAGTCCATGTCCGAACGGTTGGAATGGGCAAGGATGCTGATGGACCCGACCGACATTTCGGACGTGACCGGCATCACCTATTCCTATCTCATCAACGGACACGGCATGGCCGAGAACTGGACCGGGCTGTTCCGGCCCGGCGAGCGGGTCTTGCTGCGCGTCATCAACGCCTCGGCCATGACCAACTTCAACTTCCGCGTGCCGGGTCTTGCCATGACTGTCGTCGCTGCAGATGGCCTTGCGGTTCAGCCAGTAGAAACCGATGAATTTCAGATTGCTATCGCCGAAACCTATGACGTGATCGTCACTCCTGGCGAAGATGCGGCTTACGGCATCATCGCCGAAGCCATCGATCGCAGCGGGCAGGTTCGCGCGACGCTTGCTCCGCGTATGGGCATGGCAGGACCAGTGCCGGAGCTGCGTGAGCGGCCGCTCCTGACCATGCGAGACATGGGCATGGACATGTCCGGGATGGACATGGGCAGTGGCGACGAACTCGATCTCAGCCAGCCTGCGAACGAGAGCATGGAAGGCCATTCGATGTCGATGCGCGATCCTTCGGTCGCGCCGCAGGTGAAGATGGGTCCGGGGGTCGCTTCGCTATCGCCCATGCCGGTGGATCGGCTGGCAGACAGGCCGACCGGCCTGGAACAAGTCGACCATCGGGTGCTGACCTACGCCGATCTGCGCTCGGCATCGCCCAATCCAGATCCGCGCGTTCCATCGCGCCAGATCGACGTGCACCTGACCGCCAACATGGAACGCTACATGTGGTCCATAGATGGCGTTTCGATGGGGGAAGGGCCGGACCCGATCCCGTTCCGCCTCAACGAACGGGCGCGCGTCAACCTCATCAACGACACGATGATGCCGCACCCGATCCACCTGCACGGCCATTTCTTCGAGCTGGTATCGGGCGAGCCGGGCCATCGCGTCATGAAGCACACTGTCAATGTCCTGCCGGGCGGGAAGGTCTCGTTCGACCTGACTGCGGATGCCTATGGCGACTGGGCCTTTCATTGCCACATGCTGCTCCACATGCACGCCGGGATGATGCGCGTCGTGACGGTACGCGACTACGGGGAGCAGGGTTGATGCGTTGCCTGCCCATTATTGCCCTCGCGCTTTCGACTTCGCCGGTCGTGGCACAGGAGGCGATGGATCATTCCGGGATGGATCACGGAGACATGGACCATGCCAGCATGGATCATGGCGTGTCAGATCAAGGCGACGCGGATCAAGGCGACGCAGCCCAACCCGAGACGGACCATTCGCAGATGGATCACGGCGAGATGGATCACTCGCAGATGGAACACGCCATGCCGCAAGCTGTCGAGGGCGAGGGCGTGGCGTCGGCCATGGATCACTCCATGCACCACGGTGCCAGTGAGCCGGTCAATCCTGCGGATGCGCCGGGCGACGCTGCGCCGCCCCCGGTGCCGAACGACCATGCGGCAGATGCCGTGTTCCCGCCTTCGATGATGGCAATGTCCCGTCACGCGATGATGGCGGAATCGCGATTTCGCACTACCGCCGCGATTTTCGACATATTCGAGTATCGCGCTCACAAGGGGGAAGACGGTTATCGCGTTGAAGGCGCTTTCTGGACTGGCGGCGATACCGACCGGGCTGTGCTGGCTTTCGATGGCGAAGGGGCATTCGGTGAAGCGCCGGAAAGCGTCGAACTGGATGCCTACTGGAGCCACGCGCTCGACCCTTACTTCAATCTCCAGCTTGGCCTGCGCCTTGATTTACGGCCCGATCCGGAGCGGACATATGCGCTGTTGGGTGTCCAGGGTCTTGCGCCCTACTGGATAGAGGTGGAAGCGCAGCTTTTCGTATCGAACAAGGGTGATGTGCACCTTTCGGCAACGGCAGCACATGACATCCGCGTGACCCAGAACTTCGTCGTCGAGCCGGAAGTCGAACTCGATGTGGCAATGCAGGACGTGCCTGAGCTTGGCATCGGCGCCGGCTTCGACACGCTCGAGCTTTCGGCCCGCGCACGATATGAATTGACCCGTAATTTCGCGCCCTATGTAGGAATTTCGTGGGAGAAGAAGCTAGGCGACAGTGCCCGCTTCGCGCGACTTGAAGGCGAACGTCCATCTGTCGTCTCGTTTTTGGCCGGGCTCCGATTCTGGTTCTGAAAAAATGCTGTCAGGCCGTTCCGGAGCGGCATTTCGCATTGATTTGAGGCAACCATTACGAAGCACCTGTCGTCGATTCGATGCGATGAAAACCTGATGAAGAAGCTGTTGCTTGCCAGCATTGCCGCGATTTCTTTCAGCGCTACGGACGCGGGGGCACAGTCCGTATCGGGCGAAGTCGATCTTTTCGAAATGCACCTGGGCAAGGGCGACGATCACTTTGTTTTCGATGCCACTCTGGAAGCGGGCGGCGAACGCCATGGCATCACGCTCAAGACTGAAGGCGGCAGCGATGTTGGCCCGCGTATCAGCGATGTGACCGTTCAGGCGCTTTACACCTTCAGGCCAGCTGAAGGCACGTCCCTGATGGCAGGGGTTCGCCATGATATTCGCAGCGGAGCGGATCTCAGCTATGGCGTTGTCGCTATCGTTCAGGACATTGGCGAAATTGCTTCAGCAGAGCATTTCCTGAACGTTTCGGAGCATGGAGACGTCACTGGCGCCGCCACGGTGGTGGTGGGACTGCCCCTCATGCCTGCACTTACTCTTGAACCGCGCGCTTCGCTTGGCTGGTCCGCGCAGTTCGTTCCGGAAGAAGAGATTGGCTCTGGCGTCACCGATGTGGAACTCTCGGTCCGCCTGCGGCGCGAGATCGGCCCGCTGTTCAACGTCTATGTCGGAGCGATCCATGAGCGGCTGGTCGGCGACACCAGGCGGATCGCGCTTGCAAATGGCGATCGCGGCCATGTGAATCGCGCCGTGATCGGGGCGGGCCTCGCGTTCTGAGTTCAGTCGGAGACCGGGTTACGTCTCGCCGAACAGGTTCTGGATCGGGAAGTGATGCTTGATGAACGGGCTCTTGATCACGACGTAGCTGAAGTACTTCTCGATCCCGTAGTCGCTTTCCAGCATGTCCTCGATGATCGTCTGGTAATGGGCCACGCCTCTTGCGACGAACTTGAGAAGATAGTCATAACCACCTGAAACAAGGTGGCATTCGACGATTTCGTCCAGCTTGGCGATGCGCGTTTCGAACCGGCTGAAATCGCCGCGCCGGTGCTCGCTGAGCGTTACCTCGGTAAAGACGGTGAGGAATTCGCCCAGCTTGTTGAGGTTCACATGGGCGCCGTAGCCAGTGATGTAGCCAGCCTTTTCCAGCCGCTTTACGCGCGTGAGGCACGGGCTGGGCGACAGGCCGACCGCATCGGACAGTTCGACATTGGTGATGCGTCCCGCTTCCTGCAGCTTGGCAAGAATCTTGAGGTCGACACGGTCGAGCTTTGGTCCGATTGTCACCGCAGTCTCCCCTAACGCAGCGCCGCGCGTACGTCCGGCATTTCGAGAAGTTGGTCCAGCGATTTTTCCACCCGCTCGACGATCTCGTCGATTTCCGGCTCGCTGCAGCACAGTGCGGGGGCGAAACCTATCACGGCATTGGCGAAACAGCGAACGACAACGCCATTGTCCCAGGTTAGCCGCGAGAGACGCCCGCCAAGATCGAGCGCGGCATCGAAGCCTGCCTTGGTCTGCTTGTCCGAGACGAGCTCTATGGCGCCGAGCATTCCTCTGCCGCGGGTGTCGCCGACCAGTGGATGCGCGAGGAGGCGTTCGAGGTGCTCGCCAAAGCGATGGCCGGTCCTGACTCCGTTGTCGAGCAGCCCCTCTTCGTAGAGCCGGATCACTTCCAGCGCCACGGCAGCGCTGACGGGGTGGCCTGAATAGGTGAAGCCATGCCCGACGGGCAGCTCGGCCGGCGCGGAGTCTGCAATTGCCTGATAAACGTGATCGGCCATCAACATCGCGCCCATGGGGACGTAGCCGGAGGTCAGGCCCTTGGCGAGGGTCATGAAATCGGGCGAGACACCTTCCGCATCGCAGGCGAACATCGGGCCGGTGCGTCCGAATCCGGTGATGACCTCGTCCACCAGCAGCAGGATGCCCAGCCGGTCGCAGGTCTCGCGGATCGCCTTGAGCCAGCCAACAGGCGGCACGATGACTCCGCCCGAGCCCTGAATGGGTTCGCAGAAGAAGGCGGCGACCTTGTCCGCTCCCAGTTCGGCGACTTTCGCTTCCAGCGCGGCGACCGTCGAAGCAATGACCGCCGCATCGTCGTCAGCTTGCGGATGGCGATAGGGGTAAGGCGAGGCGATATGGTGTTGCCACGGCCGCGGCAGGTCGAAACCGCGATGGAAGGCCGGAAGCGCGGTCATGCCAGCGCCCGTCGAGCTCGAGCCGTGATAGCCCCATTCGAGGGCGATGAACTGCTTCTTCTCCGGCTTGCCGATCGCGTTGAAGTAATGCGTGATGTAGCGGATCGCGCTGTCCACCGCGTCCGATCCGCCAAGCGTGAAGTAGACGTGGTCGAGGCCCGCAGGTGCGATCGAGGTCAGCTTCTCGGCAAGCCTGATTGTCGGTTCGGCGCCGAAGTGGAAATAGCCCGTCGCGTAGGGCAACATGCGCATCTGTTCGGCCGCTGCCTCGACAATGCTGTCATGCCCGTAGCCCGCATTGACGCACCAGAGACCCGCAAATCCATCAATTATTTCACGCCCATCGGCATCGGTCAGCCACATGCCCTTTCCGGCGGTGAGCATGCGCACACCATGCTGTTCGTGTCCGCGAAAGGATGTGACCGGATGTATGAGGTGCGCGCGATCCGCGTCGATCAGCGAGTAGTTTGCCTGTGCGGCAGACGGCGTCGGGTTCGCTTGTGTCATGCCGCATCAATAGAGCGCCGGGCGCAGTGGGATGCGCCGAAAGCGCAGTCTCGTCAGGTGTGAACCGTGAGGCGGAAACGAGGCATGCAGAATATTCTGCTGCGCGCCACGGATGCGGCCTGTCAGATTCCGGCTGCGATGGCCTTGCCGCACGAAACAGTGTCTGCGCTGCCTTTGAGGTCCGCTGTCCGCCCCGTCTCGGTCGAGAGAACGTCTTCGACCGATGCCATGATCGCGGCGGCAGCTTCGTCCTCGCCGAGATGTTCGAGCATCATCGCCGCCGACCATATCTGACCGACCGGGTTGGCTATGCCCTTTCCGGCAATATCGGGCGCGGAGCCATGCACCGGCTCGAACAGCGAGGGGGCTGTTCGGTCCGGGTTGATATTGCCCGACGGCGCGACCCCGATCGTGCCGGTGCAGGCAGGGCCGAGATCCGAGAGAATGTCGCCGAACAGGTTCGAGGCTACGACCACGTCGAAACGCTGCGGGTTCATCACGAACTGCGCGGTCAGGATATCGATGTGATACTTGTCGTGTGTCACGGTCGGATATTCCTGCGCGATGGCTTCGACCCGCTGGTCCCAGAAGGGCATGGTGATGGCGATGCCATTGGATTTGGTCGCACTGGTGACGTGCCGCCGGTCGCGCTTCTGGGCCAAGTCAAAGGCATAGCGCAGCACGCGGTCTACACCGAGGCGCGTCATCACCGTTTCCTGGATCACGATTTCCCGGTCGGTGCCGGGGAACATGTGCCCGCCGACCGAGCTGTATTCGCCCTCGGTATTCTCGCGCACGACCCAGAAGTCGATGTCACCCGGTTCACGGCCTGCAAGCGGACAAGGCACACCGGGCATCAGGCGAACGGGCCGCAGGTTCACATACTGGTCGTATTCACGGCGGAATTGCAGGAGCGACTGCCAAAGCGAGATGTGGTCTGGCACCGTGTCCGGCCAGCCGACCGCGCCGAAGAACAGCGCATCTACATCGCCGATCCGCTCCTTCCAGTCATCGGGCATCATCTGGCCGTGCTGGGCGTAGTAGTCGCAGCTTGCGAAGTCGTGCCATTCCTGCTCGACGGCGAAGCCGAACTTGCTGGCTGCGGCCTCGAGCGCGCGAATGCCCTCGGGCATGACTTCCTTGCCGATGCCGTCGCCGGGGATGGCGGCGATGCGATAGGTGCGATTGGTGTTCATGGCCGCTCAGATCTCCAGCCCGCCAATGTGGAAGGTCTTGGTTTCCAGATATTCCTCGATGCCTTGAGTTCCGCCTTCGCGACCAAGGCCCGATTGCTTGATGCCGCCGAACGGGGCCATCTCCATGGAGATCGAGCCGGTGTTGAGCGCCACCATGCCTGCCTCCAGCGCCTCTGCCACCCGGAATGCGCGGGAAATGTCGCGAGTGTAGAAATAGCTGGCGAGCCCGAAGGGCGTGTCGTTGGCCATGGCGATCGCCTCGGCCTCGCTCTCGAAGCGGAACACCGGCGCGACCGGGCCAAAGGTCTCTTCGCTGGCGAAACGCATGTCGCTGTTCGCGCCCGCCACGATCAGCGGACGGACGAACTGGCCATCCTCGCGTCCCTGACCGGTGGCGACAATCCGCCCGCCCTTGTCGAGCGCGTCCTCGACGTGGGCCGCGACCTTGTCGACGGCTGCCTGATTGATGAGCGGCCCGATGGTCGAACCCGGCACGAACCCGTCGGCGGCGTTGAGCGCGGACACCTGCGCGGAGAGCCTTGCGAGGAATTCCTCCTCGACTGCCGCATGAACGAAGATGCGGTTGGCGCACACGCAGGTCTGTCCGGCATTGCGGAACTTGCTCGCCATCGCCGACTTCACCGCATTGTCTAGATCGGCGTCCTCGAACACGATCAGCGGCGCATTACCGCCCAGTTCGAGGCTCAGGCGCTTAACCGTGTCCGCGCACTGACGCATCAGCAGAGAACCGACCCGAGTGGATCCCGTGAAGGACAGCTTGCGAACGTCCGGGCTTGAGGTGATCGTCTCGCCGATCTCCTGCGGCATGCCGGTCAGGACGTGGATCAGCCCAGCCGGAATGCCTGCCCGCAATGCCAGTTCGGCAAGAGCCAACGCGCTGAACGGCGTGAACTCGGATGGCTTGATGACGACCGGACAACCCGCGGCCAAGGCTGGCGCGCACTTGCGAGTAATCATCGCTGCCGGAAAGTTCCACGGTGTGATGGCTGCGGAAACACCGACCGGCTGGACCATGACGAGAATTCGCCGATCGCGTTCGGGGGAGGCGACGTCGCGCCCGCCTACCCGACGGCCCTCTTCAGCGAACCATTTGATGAAGCTGGCGGCATAGCGCATCTCGCCTTCGGCTTCTGCCAACGGCTTGCCCTGCTCGGCCGTCATGATCCGCGCGAGGTCGGGCAGGTTTTCCATGACCAGCGCGTGCCAGCGCTCGACCAGTGCGCATCGCTCGTGGGCAGTGCGCGCGCGCCATTCAGGCCAGGCGGCGACGGAAGCTGCAATTGCGGCGCTCGTCTCTGCGGAACCGCAGGACGGAACCTTGCCGACAAGACCGCCATCGGAAGGATTGAGTACGTCGATGGCGTCGGCGCCCGGAGCGATCCATGCGCCGTCGACAAGAGCTGCCTGCTTCAACAGGCTCGGATCGGAAAGTTCGAGCATCATCCCAGTGCCTGTGCGGCGATTGCAAACACTTGCGGTCCCTCCTGCGGCATCGGTGCCTTGCCTCTGACCATCGTCGTTACCGTTCCCACGCAGGGAAGCCCCTCGGCCTCGAGCCATTTGGACAGGCCAAGCCCCTCGACAACGTCGATACGGCAGAACTTGCCGGCCCGCGCGCCGAGCCAATGGGTGATCAGCACTTTTGCTCCATCCAGATCGGGCGCGACGATGGGCGCAATGGCCCGGCCGCGACCGAAGCGGCGGAGCAAGGCAAAGCCGACCGGCTCGTGATCGCGCGACAGCACGACTGCGCTGCTGTCACGGCAGAGCGCTTCGAAAATGTGCGAACGGTCCATCCCGCTCGCCTTGCTGTACATGTCGACAAGGTGTTCGTCCGAACCGCCAACCGGCCGCACCCGCTCGCCGGGCATGAGTTCGATCAGCGGCATGGCAGGGGCAGGGCCCTGATGCTGTCGAACCACGCCGCAGGGAACGAATCCCAGCTTTGCGTAGAGCGGCAGGCCTTCCTGCGTGGCGTTGAGGACGACATTGCATCCTTCGAGCTGGTCAAGCATCGCCTGCATCAGCTTGCGGCCAATGCCCTGACCCTGAATCTCGTTGGTGACGATGACCATGCCAATCGTCGCGTAGTCTTCTCCAAAGCGCCAGGCCATTATCGTGCCGACGACCTTGTCGTCCAGTTCGGCGACGATCCCTTCGCCCAATTCGAAGAACAGTTCCCAGTCTTCGGGACGGTGCGGCCATGACTGTTCCTGCGACAGCTCGATAGCGCCCAGCAGGTCGTCCTGCGTCATTTTCCGCAGCGTGAGCGGCGACTTCACTTCGGTTGCCAAGGCAGCCTCCTGACTTCTTCGTCGGGCATGGACTCACGCAAGCCGACATTCCCTTGCCATTGCTCTGTAAACGCGCGCGGTTGGCATGAAGTGCCGGTCTCATGCAACATACGAAAGAATATCGCGAGCTTTTGCAGCGCCCGAGTTGATGAAACCGAGCCAGGCGACGGCAAGGTCAGACCTCTGCTGCTGTTCGGCTTTATAGTATGTGTGTCAGGCAATCGCATGACCGCGATTGCGAACCGGCGGGGACATGGAGCGATCGCGGCATGGTCTGCCGCCAAGGCTGGATTTAAGTCTTTCAATCTTTCGCATGAGCGCGACAATCGGAAAAATCTGGCGCGTGATGCGTGGTTCGATGGGAATGCGTCGGCAAGTGCTGCCTTCGAACGGTTGATATGAGGAGCGTTGGACATGAACTTGCCCGGCATTGCGCCCAGAGCGCCGCTCCATTGCTCGCACGACCAGGCTGTCGTTTGGTGACAGTCGAGGCTTTGCCTCTGTCCCGCCGCGGGTTCGTCAGTGGCCTCGCTGGTGCGAGCATGCTGGCGATTGGCGCATGCAGCGGCGGTTCCGGGCGTCGCGCTCCGTCCACACGCGGTGCGATAAGAGTTGCGACCCAGCTTTCCTCGACCAGCGACACGCTCGATCCCGCCAAGGGCGCGACGGCGACCGACTACACCCGGCATTTCATGCTCTATAACGGGCTTACGACGATCGAGGACGAGAGCCTCGTCGCTACGCCGTCGCTGGCCCTGTCAATCGACAGCGACGACCGGCGAAACTGGTATTTCGACCTGCGGCGCGGCATTCGCTTTCACGATGGCAGCGAACTGACTTCTGAAGACGTCGTCTTTTCCCTGTTGCGTCACAAGGATCCGGCGACCGGCTCCAAGGTCGCGACGGTGGCCGAGCAATTCGAGGAAGTAACCGCTGACGGGAAATACGGTGTGAGGCTTCGCCTGACCGGCCCTAACGCCGATCTTCTGACAGTCCTGTCGCAATCGCACTTCCTTATCGTGCAGGCGGGCAAGGCGGACCCGGACGGCACCGGTACAGGCCCGTTCCGTCTTTCGGATTTTCAGCCCGGCGTCCGCACTGTCGTCCTTCGCAATGCTGAATACTGGATCGAGGGCAGGCCAAAGCTCGAACGCGTTGAAGTCATCGGCATCCCCGACGAGGTCAGCCGCGTGAACGCGCTGCTCTCGGGCGATGTGCATATCATCAATGCGATCAGTCCTCATTCCACCCGGCGGATCGAAGCGGAGCCCAGTTGCGCGATCATGGTTTCGCCGTCGTCTCTCTACAGCGACCTCATCATGCGGCAGGACGAACTGCCCACCGGAAACCCGCATTTCGTGCTTGCCGTGAAGAACCTCATCGACAGGCCGCTCATCAACCGCGCGATCTATCGCAACATGTCGACGATCGCGAACGACCAGCCGATCGCGCCCTTCCAGAAATACTTCAACGCCGAGATCCCGCAGCGAATGCTCGATCTGGACAAGGCGCGCTGGCACGTCAGGCAGGGTGGCTTGCAAGGCGTGCGCCTGCCGATCTACGCGACAGCGGCGGCCAACGGGTCGGTAGACATGGCTTCGATCATTCAGGAATACGGCTCACAGGTGGGCCTCAATTTCGCGGTCAACCGGGTACCGGCAGACGGCTACTGGTCGACCCACTGGATGAAGCATCCGATGACTTTCGGCGACACCAATCCGCGCCCGACTGCCGACCTCATTTTCAGCCTGTTCTACGATTCCAAGGCCGACTGGAACGAGAGCGCCTGGAAGAACGAGCGGTTCGACAAGCTGCTGGTCGAGGCGCGAGGCGCCACGGACGAGGGCTTGCGGGCCGAGATGTATGGCGAAATGCAACAACTCGTTCACGACAAGTGCGGCCTCGCGATCCCTGTCTTCATCAGCCTCATCGACGGCTACGACAAGCGTCTGAAGGGCTTGCGTCCGATCCCGTTGGGCGGTCTCATGGGCTATCGCTTCGCCGAACACGTATGGTGGGAAGATTGATGGCGGTGCAGGGGGAAAACCGGCCGGCATGGATCGGCCTGACAAGGGTCGTGATCCAGCGGGTGCTGTCCGCGCTGCTGACCCTGTTTCTGGTCTCGATTGTCATCTTCATCGCCGCGAGCCTGCTGCCAGGCGATGCCGCACAGGAAGTGCTCGGGCAGAGCGCCACGCCCCAACAGGTCGCGGCGCTTCGGCACGAGATGGGCCTCGATCAGCCTGCCATCACCCGGTATGTCGACTGGCTGGTGGCAATGCTCAGCGGCGATCCGGGCCGGTCTTACATCGCCGACATGGAAGTGAGCGACCTGATCGGCGAGCGCCTTCGCAACTCGCTGACGCTTGCAGGCGTAACCGCTCTCGTTTCGAGCGTGCTGGCGCTTACCATCGGTATTGTCAGCGCAATCAACCGCGGGAGCAAGCTCGACCGGACGCTCAACGTGGTGACGCTATCGCTCGTGGCCGTCCCCGAGTTCCTGATCGCTACAATTTTCGTCCTGATCTTCTCGGTCAAGCTGGTGTGGCTGCCTTCGATAGCCATGGTGTCGCCGGACGCGAGCTGGGGAGACATGCTGCGCTCGATGGCCTTGCCAGTGTTGTGTCTCACGTTCGTTGTAACTGCCCAGATGGCGCGGCTTACGCGAGCTGCCGTGGCAGATCAGCTTGACCGGCCCTATGTCGAAATGGCGCGGCTCAAAGGCGTGCCATTCCGCCGCATCATCCTGTTCCACGTTCTGCCCAATGCAGCAGGACCGGTGCTCAACGCCATGGCGCTGTCGCTTTCCTACCTGATGGGCGGGGCCATTATCATCGAGACGATCTTCAGCTTTCCCGGTCTTGCCAGCCTTATGGTCAATGCCGTGACGAGCCGCGATATGCCCCTGTTGCAGTCTTGCGCGATGATCTTCTGCACGGCCTATCTGGTGCTGATCCTGATCGCGGACGTGGTTGCAATCCTCGCCAATCCGAGGTTGCGGTCATGATCCGCAGTCTGGCTTCTCGCGCGGCCGCATTGCCGCTCTCAGGTCGCATCGGGCTCGCATTGGTCCTGTTCTGGCTGGTCATCGCCGTGTTCGGACCGCTGATCGCGCCTTATCCGGTCGGCCGTTTCGTTGACGAAGAGGTGTTCAGCCCGGCGACCTCGCAGTTCTGGCTCGGGAGCGATTACCTCGGGCGCGACGTGCTGAGCCGGCTCATCTGGGGAGCGCGCTACACCGTGCTGCTCGCGCTGGGAGCGGCCGTGCTTGCCGTGTTCACCGGCACGTCGATCGCTCTGTTCGCGGCGATCAGGGGTGGGGTTGTCGACGAGGTGATCTCGCGCACGATGGACACCCTGATTTCCATCCCGTCCAAGATCTTCTCGCTTGTTCTGGTTGCCGCTTTCGGCTCGTCGCTGTCGCTGCTGATGCTGATTGCGGCCTTCACCTACATTCCCGGCAACTACCGCATTGCCCGCGCCCTTGCCGTGAATCTCGTTGGGATGGATTTCGTTTCGGTTGCTCGCGCGAGAGGCGAGGGGGCGATCCACATTGCCTGGCGCGAAGTGCTGCCGAACATGATTCACCCGCTGATGGCGGACATGGGGCTGCGGTTCGTTTTCATCGTGTTGCTTCTGTCGGGACTCAGCTTCCTTGGGCTGGGCGTTCAGCCCCCCCATGCCGATCTTGGTTCGCTTGTGCGCGAGAATATCTCCGGCCTTCCTCAAGGCGCGTCGGCGATCCTCAGCCCGGCCATAGCCATCGCTACCCTGACTGTCGGCGCCAACCTGTTCATCGACGCACTCAAGGGGAAAGGCGACTCATGAGCGAGCCTGTCAGCCCCGCAGTAGAAGTCGCCAACCTCGCCATCACGCTCGACCTGCCGGACGGTTCTTCGCGGCCTATCGTCGAGGATGTGTCATTCGCCATTCCGAAGGGTGAAGTCCGTGCCTTGATTGGCGAATCCGGTTCCGGCAAGACGACCATTGCACTAGCCATGATGGGCTATTCCCGTTTCGGCGGGACAATATCTGCAGATCGCATCCGGGTCGGCGATCTGCAGATCCAATCAATGGGCGAGAGAGAGCTGCGCAAGGTGCGCGGATCGCGCATCGCCTACATCGCGCAGAGCGCAGCCACCGCCTTCAACCCCTCGCGCACGATCATTTCGCAGGTGATCGAACCCCTGACCGTTCACGGCCTCGCGACAGGCGAGCAGGCCCGCGAAAAGGCGATTGGCCTGTTCCGCGCGCTGGCGTTGCCGTCGCCTGAAACCATCGGGGACCGCTACATTCACCAGGTGTCGGGCGGGCAGTTGCAGCGCCTGATGGCGGCGATGGCGCTCATCTCCGATCCCGAACTCATCATCCTCGACGAGCCGACCACGGCTCTGGACGTTACGACTCAGGTGGAGGTGCTCAACACTTTCAAGTCCGCGATTGCCGCGAGCGGCGCGACGGCCATCTATGTAAGCCACGATCTTGCCGTCGTGGCCCAGGTGGCCGACCGCATCGTGGTGCTGAAGAACGGCCGCATGGTCGAACAAGGCGATGCGGCCAGCCTGCTGCAAAGGCCGCAGAGCGATTACACGCGCTCGCTGCTTGCCGCCGCACGCCCGGTCGAGCGTGGCGCAGCGGAAGAGCAGGCACAGAGCGTACTGGCAGTCGAAGGCGTCCATGCCGGTTACGGCAAGGTACGCGATGGCCTTGCCACGATACCGGTCCTTTCCGACGTTTCGCTGAGACTGAGCGCCGGCTCCTCGCTTGGCGTCATCGGCGAGTCCGGATCGGGCAAATCGACCCTGGCGCGAGTGATCGCCGGACTGCTTCCTGCTTCGAACGGTTCGGTGCGGCTGAATGGCGAGCTGTTGTCACCGGGTATCGATGGTCGCAGCAAGGAGCAGTTGCGGCAGATCCAGCTTGTATTCCAGAATGCGGACACGGCCTTGAACCCGGTCCAGACGGTGCGCGATGCGATCGCCCGCCCGCTCGCCTTCTACCACGGCATCAAGGGTGCTGCGGCAGATGCGCGCGTTAGCGAACTTCTCGAAATAATCCAGCTTCAGCCCGCGGTTGCGGCGCGACGAACAGCCGAACTGTCGGGCGGTCAGAAGCAGCGGGTGAACCTTGCGCGCGCACTGGCGGCCGAACCGACTGTGCTGCTGTGCGATGAAGTGACTTCGGCGCTGGACACGGTCGTCGGTGCCGCGATCCTCGACCTCATCGACGACCTGCGGCGGCGGATGGGGATCGCCACCGTGTTCATCAGTCATGACATCTCCACGGTTCGCGCGTTCTGCGACGAGATGCTGGTGCTCTATTCCGGGCGAGCGGTCGAAACCTGTCCGAAGCCCGCTTTTTCGGCACCGCTACATCATCCCTACACCGAGTTGCTGGTCGATTCCGTACCCGAGCTCGATCCTGAGTGGCTGGCCTCTCTGGGCGGGCAGCACGTTCCATCGCTACCGGAAACGCCAGCGGACAAGTCGCTGTGCGCTTTCCTTCCGCGCTGTCCTGTAGCAGTTGCTGGCACTTGCGACGTCCTGCCGCCACCACTGGTGACAGTCGATGGCCAGCGCATGCTATGCCACCAGCGCGGCGAGGTTCCGAAGAACGAAGACGCTGGGGCCCAGCCTTGAGGACGCCTTGCCCATGCTGTCAGGCTTGAGGATACGGCGGATTATTTCGTGCTGCCAATGCCATCCGCAACTCTGCCTGTTTGTATCGAGACTATTTATCCATGAACCCTGCCATCAAGCGCATAGCCAGTGACGAAAAACTGCCCGAAGCAGTCGATGTTGTCGTGGTGGGCGGCGGGATCATCGGCACCTGCTCGGCATATGTCCTCGCCAAGCGCGGCCTGTCGGTAGCATTGCTTGAAAAAGGCTATCTGGGTTGCGAGCAATCGAGCCGCACCTGGGGCTGGTGCCGCAAGCAGAACCGCGACCGCCGCGAAATGCCCTTGGCCATGCTCTCGATGGACATGTGGGATGCCTTCGCAGGAGAAATCGGCAAGGATGTCGGCTTTCGCCGTACTGGCCTGATCTACGCCACCGACAACGAGAAAGAACTCGCCGGTTGGGCGTCCTGGCGGTCTGTGGCCGAGGAATTCAACGTCGATACCCATATGTTGACCGCAGCACAGGCGGCGGAATTCATTCCCGAGAACCGCCGCCAATGGGTCGGCGGGCTGCACTCGGTTGCCGATGGACGCGGCGCGCCGGAAATCGCCGTTCCGACTATCGCTGAGGGCGCGCGCGCGCTTGGCGCGACGATCCATCAGGAATGCGCTGCACGCGGGCTGGATATTGCCAATGGCCGGGTCATCGGTGTCGAGACCGAACGCGGCCTGATCCGCTGCGATGCCGTGGTCTGTGCGGGCGGGGCCTGGGCTTCCCGGTTCGTTAAGCCGCACGGCGTCGTCTTCCCGCAGGCTAGTGTCCGTCAGACTGCAATGCGCACCCGGCCGATGGAGAACCTTGGCGAAGTGCTCTATTGCCCGGATTTCGCCATGACCCGCCGCGACGATGGCAGCTACACCGTGGCTATCAGCGGCAGGGCGACACTCGAAGTCACGCCGCAGGGCATTCGTTATTTCCGCCAGTTCCTGCCGCAATTCATCCAGCGGCTGAAGGCTGTGCAACTGACAGCCGGCAAGTCGTTCTTCACCGGGCCAGATTCGCTGGGCAGCGTGATGACCAACGATCCGCTCATCTTCGAGAAGAACCGCGTGCTCGATCCCGATCCAAACCCGCGCCTCATGAAGGAGATGGTGAGGAACGTGAGCGAGACCTGGCCCGATCTTGCCGGTTTCGAGATCGATCATGCCTGGGGCGCTTTTGTCGATTGCACGCCCGACGCGATCCCGGTCATTTCAAAGGTCGACAAGCTCGGCGGTCTGGTGATCGCTGCTGGCAGTTCAGGCCACGGTTTCGGGCTTGGCCCAGGCATTGCCGCTCTCGCAGGCGAGCTGGCAACGAACGAGCAGCCAAGCGTCGATGCCACGCCGTTCCGTCTCCAGCGTTTCGGAGACGGTTCCTCGATCGAAGTCGGCGCGATCTGATTTCAGACGTAAGTGCCTATTCCGTTCAGGCAGACGCGAACGGAATAGCGACGCTCAAGCGCCGCGCTGGCTTGTCGAGGGTGTCAATCCGGTTGGATCGAAAACCGCTCTAAAGCCCGAGCAAACCCGGCAGACCCGAGATGTCGGGGATTTCGTTCACTTCGTAATAGCTGTTGAGCGGCTCGTGCCCGCGATTGACGAAGGCTTTCATGGTCACGCCCATGTCATAGGCCGTCATGAGGTCGTAGCGGAAGCTGGATGAGCAGTGCAGCACGTCTTCCGGATTGCAGTTCAGGCTGTCGAACATGAATTCGAATGCCTGCATCCGCGGCTTGTAGGCCTGCGCTGCTTCGGCGGTGTAGACTGCGTGGAACGGTGCTTCGAGCGCCTTCACTGCATGCGGGATCAGGTCGACCATCGAGTTGGACAGGATGACGAGCGGGAACTCGGCAGCGACGCGCTTGAGCGGTTCGACGACGTCCGGGTGCGGGCCCCAGTTGGGAATATCGGCATAGACCTGCTCGACGTCGCTGTCCCGGTATTCAACACCCTGATTGCGACAGGTGCGGCGAAGCGCATTTTCGACCACGTCGTGATAGGGTTTCCAGGGCCCGAGGACCTCATCGAGCCGATAGGCAGAGAAGTCACGAACGAAGGCGTCCATCGCGGCGGTGTCAGGCACGCGGTCGGCATAGATGCGGCGGGCGGCAGGCGCCATTTCGAAGTATATCAGCGTTCCGTAGCAATCGAACGTAATGTATTTCGGGCTCAGAGCCATTGTCGCAGTCCCTCAGGCAAATCAGGTTCGTGACTTGTGCAGCAGTATGTTCAGGCGGAGTTGCCGGGCGTGCGGCATGTTCGTTCCGCCCGAACCGAATTGCTGCCGCAAGCAAAATATTCTGCCGCAACGCGCGGCAATGTCTAACTGCGCCAGTCGAGGAAGCGATACCACATGCCGACGAAGGGCAGGAACCATGGTGGGCCGAGATGTCCGGGAATGGCGTTGAAGGCCTTGCCCTCGAGCGGATTGACGCCGGTTTCTCCAGCCACTGTCCTCGCCATCCGGTCGCCGATGAGATTGGAGAACTGCACGCCATGCCCGCTCATGCCGACTGCGTAGAACAGCCCGTCGTGCTCGCCGGCACGCGGCAGCCTGTCGGGCGTCATGTCGAGAACACCGCCCCAGGTATAGGCGATTGGCACGTCGGCGAGCGCGGGGAAGTGCTCGGCGAGGCTCTTTTGCAGGATTTCGCCTGCCTTGGCGTCGCTGGCCGGGTCCGAAAGAGCAAAGCGCGCACGCCCGCCGAAGATCATCCGGTTATCGCCGGTCAGCCGGAAATAGTTGCCGATGTGCCTGCTGGTCACGCAATTTCGGCGTCCCGGCATCGAGGCTGCGACCTGTTCTTCCGTCAGCGGCTCCGTGGCGACAATGAAGCTGCCCATCGGGATCGTGCGGCGGCGCAGCCATCCGAACGGGCCTTGCAGCGAGGGGCCGGTGCAGATCAGCACGGCTTCCGCCTCGATGGTGCCGCGTGCAGTGCCGACGGCGTGGCGCCCACCTTGCAGGCGCTTGAGTGACGTTACCGGCGTGTGCTCGTATATCGAAGCACCGTGACGCGCCGCAGCCTCGGCAAGGCCCAGGCCGTAGCGCCCCATGTGCATCTGCGCGCCCTTGGGCATGACCATGCCGGCATGGAACTTGTCCGAGCGGACCTCGGCCTGCAGGTCCGCGCCTTCGAGAAACACCAGATCGGGTTCGACCTCGCGGGCCATGTATTCGGCGCTGCGCTTCATGCCTTCGACGTGGCCGGGCTTCGCCGCCAGCTTGATCTTGCCGTTGCGCACGAAATCGCAATCGATCTGTTCCTCGCGGACGGTCGTTTCCACGAAGTCGACCGCGTCGTCGTACATCTGGTAATAGCGCCTGGCTTCTTCGGCACCGAGGCTGTTCGCCAGCCCGAGAAGGTCTGTGGCACTGCCATTGTTGCAGTGGCCGCCGTTGCGTCCCGAGGCTGCGCTGGCAACTTCTCCCGCTTCGAGCAGGACAACGTCAATGCCGCGCCTTGCAAGCGTGCGCGTAGCGGAAAGGCCGGTAAAGCCGCCGCCGATCACCACAACCGAGGCCCTGGGCGGGAGGTCGCCCTTCTGGCCGCCTGAAAAGGCTGTGCGGGTTTCGAGCCAGTAGGGCTTGAGCTGCATGTTTGTCTTGTCCCTCGGGCATTGGGCAACCGGGCCAGTGCGCACTGATAAAGGCTGCATCTGGCAGGTTGTATCGATTTGTCGAAACGGCCAGCGCAAAACTGCCGTGCCAGGCGCGGTGGTTGGCTTAAATCCAGGGGGTCGATGCTATAGCTTGCGGCGAATCGACGAGAAGGGCGGAGACGCGGTAATGATGCAGGATGAGATCGAGAAGGACGCGATCGAGCGCCTCCTGCCCGATATTGTCGCGCTGCGCCGCGATATCCATGCGCACCCCGAACTCGCCTACGAAGAGCATCGCACAGCAGGCATCGTCGTTGCTGCCCTGCGCGATCTGGGGCTTGAGGTGACGGAGGGCATTGGCGGCACTGGCGTCGTTGCCTCGCTTCGCAAGGGGCAGTCGTCGCGTTCGATAGGCCTCAGAGCGGACATGGACGCGCTCGGCTTCGAGGAGAAGACCGGGCTACCTTATCAGAGCACGCACCCCGGCAAGTTTCACGGCTGCGGGCACGACGGGCATACCGCGATGCTGCTTGGCGCGGTGCGGCTCATCAGGGATCACGTCGAATTCGACGGGACGGTGCATTTCATCTTCCAGCCTGCCGAGGAAGGCGAGGCAGGCGCGCGTGCGATGATCGACGACGGCCTGTTCGAGCGCTTCCCTTGCGACGAGGTCTATGCCCTGCACAACTGGCCGGACCTTCCGGCAGGGCAATTCCAGACACGGGCGGGGCCGATCATGGCGGCCGCCGACCGCTTCGAGATCACGCTGACCTGCAAGGGTGGGCACGCTGCGCTGCCTCACCAGACGTCGGACGCCATCCTTGCCGCCTCCGATCTGGTGGTGAAGCTCAACACCATTGTTTCGCGCCGGGTTCCTGCCAGCGAAACGGCCGTGCTTTCGGTCACGATGGTGCAGGGCGGCTCCACGCACAACGTGATTCCAGCCGACGTGAGAGTGATGGGCACAGCGCGCAGCTTTGCGCCGGACGTGCGCGATACGATCGAGCGTTCGCTTCGCGACATGGTCGCGGGCGTCGCCCAGAGCCACGGCGTTGGCGCCGAAGTTGTTTACGACCGTTATTACCCCGCTACCGTCAATGCGGTGCACTGTGCTGAAAAGGCGATTGCGGCTGCCGCAGCGGTTGCAGGACTTGAAGCATCCCACGCACCGGAAGCCGCCTTCACCTCCGAGGACTTCTCTTTCATGTTGGAGGCTGTGCCCGGAGCCTACTGCTGGCTGGGGCAGGGCACTGGAGCCGGTAGTCCCGCGCTTCACAATCCCGGATACGATTTCAACGACGAAGTCACGGGTCTCGGCATCGCATGGTTTGCCAGCTTGGTTCGTCAGGTGCTTGCACCTGCCGGGCAATGACAAGCTGCGCGAACGATCCACTGGCCATTTCGGCAGATGACGTACTTGGCGCCGCCCGGATGATCCGGGGCGTTGCCGTGCGCACGCCGCTGCTGGAATACGCGTTTCTCAACGAGCGGATCGGCAGCCGTGTCCTGATAAAATTCGAAGGCGCGCAGATCAGTGGATCGTTCAAGTTTCGCGGCGCCTACAACCGGCTGGCTCGCATTGCCGAGGCGGATCGCGCCAAGGGTGTCGTCGCGTGGTCATCTGGAAATCATGCGCAAGGCGTCGCTGCGGCAGCGCGGATTCTCGGCATTCCCGCAGCCATCGTGATGCCCGAAGATGCCCCGGTCATGAAACTCGCCAATACGCGCGCACTTGGTGCCGAGGTCGTACTCTATGACCGCGCCAGCCAGTCGCGCGAGGAAATCGCTACGGCATTGGCGAATGAGCGCGGTGCAGTGCTGGTCCCATCGTTCGACGATCCCTTCATCATCGCGGGGCAAGGGACTGTCGGTCTCGAAATCATGGAGCAAGCTGAAGAGTGCAGCGCTGATATCAGTCAGGTGCTCGTCTGCTGCGGCGGAGGTGGTCTGGTCGCGGGTGTCGCCACTGCGATCCGGGACAAGTTGCCTGACGTTGCGGTGTGGTCGGTTGAGCCTGCCGATTTCGATGATACGGCTCGCTCGCTTGTTTCCGGACGGCGCGAAAAGGTTCCGGTCGGGGCCAGTTCGATTTGCGATGCCTTGCTCACGCCCATGCCGGGCGCATTGACCTTTCCGATCAATCGCCAGCTCCTCGCTGGAGGCCTCTCCGTGACCGATGACGAGGTGCGAAGCGCCATGCGCTACGCCTTCGAGGTGCTGAAACTGGTGATCGAACCGGGCGGCGCGGTGGCACTTGCCGCACTGCTGTCTGGCAAGGCGCCCAAGGCCGATGGTGCGACTGTGGTCGTCGTGTCAGGCGCGAACGTCGATGCTGACCTGTTTGCCAGCGCTATTGCCTGAGGCTCCTTTCAGTAGCCCCGACTCCGGTCCACTTCGCCTTCGAAAGGCTCGCCAGCAAGTGCGCGCCTGACATTGGCGATCAGCGAGTGGACGGCAGTGTCCTTGCGAGTAACGCCGGCAATGTGCGGCGTCAGGACAATTGCCGGGTGCGAATAGAACGGGTGGCCTTCGGGCAAGGGTTCGGGGTCGGCGACATCGAGCATGGCATAGCGCAACTGGCCTCTATCGAGAGCATCCAGCAGATCCTGCTCTACGAGATGACCTCCGCGCGCCACGTTTATAAGGCTGGCACCCATTGGCATCCTGTCGAACAGGTCGCGGGACAGAACGCCTCTGGTTTCATCGGTTAGCGGAAGCAGGCAGACGAGAATTTCGCAATCGGCGAGGAAATCGCCGAGCTGGCCGCTTCCTCCATAGCAGCGCGTGCCTTCGATTGCGCCGCCGCTCCGGCTCCAGCCGATCGTCCTGAAACCGAGCCTGTTCAGACGAGCGAGCGAGGCGCGGCCCAGTTCGCCAAGGCCCATCACGCCGACTGTCCGTTCCGAGCAGAATTTGACGTCGCGGTGGCTCCAGCGGCTCTCGCGCTGCTCCGTAGCGTAGAACGGCATGTCGCGATGGAGCATGAGCGCCGCCATCGAGACATATTCGACCATCGTCGTGGTGATGCCGCTTTCGATCATGCGTACGACGCGGACGTGCGGAGGCAGGCAGGACAGGTCCAGCTGGTCGACGCCTGCGCCGATACTGAAGACCACCTCCAGATTGTCGAGAGCCGCGACAAGCTCCGGATCGAGTGTCCACGCGATCAGGTAGCGGATTTCCTCAGCATTGCCGATCTCGGGCCAGCAGCGGAAATCCATCTCTGGCATCTGCTCGGCGAAGACCGCTTGCCACAAGGCGCCGCGAGCGGGATCGCCGGTATGGAGGATAGCTGTCATGAGCCTCGGCCCTTTCTTCGTGAGCGCCACCATGCGAGCGGGCCGCTGATTGCCAGGAATACCAGCGCAAATGCCGCTGCAAGGATCGGCCAGCGCCCTGCGGGGCCAATCGTGTCGCCGGTGTGGATCGGCAGGGCCGTGATCCAGAGAGCGTGGTTCTGCTCGAATGGCAGGATGGAGGTCACGCGCTCGTCGATTGTCGAGACGGTAACGACGTCCACGGCCCACTTGCCGCCGCGCGGCGCGAGGAAATTGACTGACAGGCTGCCATCGGCAGCAAAGCGCACGTCGCGCGGCTCGGATGCGGGAAAGGCGGACTGCGCCAGGCCGAAAGCACGATCTATCGATTTTGCATCGGGATCGCTTGGCTCTGGTGTCGTGACAGCGGCGGCCCAGGGTGCCGGTATGTCCGGCACGGAAAGCAGCATGCCGGTCACGGCGCTCGACAATAGAACGAAGGCAAGCACGGCACCGACCGAGCGGTGCCACATACGCAGTTTCAATCGCGCAGGCGCGCGAGCCGGAGCACCGAGTTCCCGAGCAACGCGCGACGCACCGGGCCACCAGTGCCAGACACCGCTCAACGCGAGCACGGCGAGCGCGAGGCCGTTCAGGGCAACGATAGCAAGACCAACCGGACCGGACATCAGCTTGTAATGGACTTGCAGTGCGGCCTCGTGCGGAAAGCGCCAGATAGAACCGGATGCCAGCACGATGCCGCTGTCAGGATCGATGGCGGCATAGCGCATCGTGCCGTCAGTGCCCTCAAGCTGCGCGAATGCGGCGCTCTTGCCTTCGACCGGAAAGAAGATCCGCTTGAGGTGCAGGTCGGGAAAGGCTTTTATCGCGGCGCCGGCCAAGGTCGATAGCGGGACGATCTTGCCGTCTTTGCCAGTCTCGGCAGGCAGGGCGAACTGGGTCAGCTCGTCCCGAAACAGCAGGATCGCGCCAGTCGCGGCCTGCAACAAAAGCAGGGGCGCGAAAACCAGCGCGATCCAGCGATGTGCAATCAACAGGCTACGTGGCTTTTGCATCCTTGCAGCCTGCTAATTGCTGGTCCGGCGGCTCTTTCGCAAGGGCCATGCAGAAGAGCCGCCGATCCCTCCTGTGATCAGAAGAAGAAGGTAACCTTGCCAGTCACGGCGCGCGGCGCACCCGGCGCAACCCACCAGCGGTGGTAGCTGGCCGAATAGTAGCGCTTGTCGAGCAGGTTGGTGACGTCCAGACTCAGTTTGAAAGTCTCGCTCGCCTCGTAGCTGGCTAGTGCGCGGACCAGCGTATAGCCCGGCAGGTAGAAGTCCGTTCCGGTTTCGCCCAGTCGCTTGCTGACGTAGTTCACGCCTGCGCCGACAGTGAACTTGCTCGTCTCGCCGACTTCGAATTCCTTCGTCACCAGCAGGTTGGCAGTGTGCTTGGGAATGTTGATGAGCGGATCGCCCTTTACGATGGTCAGGCCGAAGTCCTTGTCGGCCGCCGCATCGTCCCACCCTGCGTCGGTGTAGGCATAGTTGGCGATGATGAACAAGCCGTCGAGCAGATTTGCCGTCACGTCGGCTTCGAGACCGCGGCTCTTGGCCGAACCGACCGTTGCCGAGAAGTTCGCGTGGAGCGGGTCGGCGGTCAGGATATTGGTCTTCTTCATGTCATAGACGGCGAGCGTCGCGTTGATCGACTTGTCGAGCGACGTGTAGCGCAGACCCGCTTCGTAGGACTTGCTGGTTTCCGGAGCGAACGGGATGCCGGCAAAGTCGGCGCCGCTGTTCGGACGGAAGCCTTCGCCATAGGCTACATAGATGCTGAACGTATCGGTCAATTCGTAGAGAGCGCCAACGGTCGGGCTGAATCGCTTCTTGGTCGATTCCAGCACCGTAGCCGGAGTGGTCCGGAAGTTGGTGAAGACCTGGTTGAAGTGATCGAAGCGGCCGCCGAGGCGAATCTTCAGGTGGTCGGTCAGATCGACCTGATCCTGGAAATAGATGCCGTAGGACTTCTGCTTTTCATTCGAGTTCTGGATTACCGAATCCGGTGTCGGAAAACTTCCGTAAACCGGATTGTAGATATCGATTGCGTTGTAGGCTGCCGTGATTGGGCTTCCGGCGGTGTAGGCCGGCGGACGCGAACGTTCCTGGAACAGGTCAAGCTCGAATTCGTCCCAGTCCGCACCGACCAGCACATGGTGGACGAGCGAGCCGGTGTAGAGCTTGCCCGAGATTTCCGCGCGCAGGGTCTTGTTGGTGGTATCGTAGTCCTTGTAGCGGTGCTGGCGCGACAGGTAATTCTTGGTCGTTACGAGAGTCTGTCGGCCACCTGCCAGTTCGGCATCGCTCGACCAGCCTTCGAAGCTGGTGTCACGATATCCGGCGCCAAGCAGAAGATACCAGTCGCTCGAAAGTTGCTGCTGGATCTGCAACTGGTGACCCAGGACCTTCACGCGGGTCGGACCATCCAGCGGTTCGCCAAGGAACCGCGAATTGGGGATCAGGCCAAGCACGCCGTCCACCGCGACCACGCCGCGGTCGAAGGGAACCTCGTTGTTCACATATTCGAGTTCGTAGCTGATCTTCGTGCTGTCGGTTGGCGCAAAGAGAATCGAGGGCGAAGCAACGATCTTGTTCGATTGAACCGTGTCGCGGAAGCTGTGAGCATCCTGCGCGGCGCCATTCAGGCGGATTGCGATCGTGTCCGAAAGGGCAAGGTTGTAGTCGCCTTCGACACGGAAAGTGGAGAAGCTGCCAGCCGACAGCGAGAAGCTGCCGAAGCTGTGGTCGAGGCTGGCCTTCTTGGTGATGATGTTGACGGTGCCGCCCGGCTCGCCACGTCCGAAGACAGCGCCGTTCGGGCCTTTCAGGATTTCGATGCGCTCGATGTTCGATGCATCGCGCGGTCCGGCATAGCCGCGGCCGCCATTGAAGCCGTTGACCAGGAAGCCCGAGGGGAAGTTTTCGTCACCGGCAAAGCCGCGGATCGCGAAGGAGTCCCAAAGACCGCCGAAGTTGTTCTGCCGGGAAACCCCGCTGGCGAGATCGAGTGCGGAATCGAGCCCGGTGATGTTAAGGTCCCGGAGCAGCTCGCCGTCGATGGTCTGGACGGTCTGTGGAAGGTCGGTAAGCGGAACATCGCCCCGATACTGCTGACGCAGCCCGGTGACGACGATCGTATCGCCTTCGTCGCCGGCGCTCTGCGCACTGGCGGCGGTCGGCAGGGCGATGGTAGCCACACTGGAGAAAAGGGCGGCATAAACTGCGGACTTGAACTTCGTCATTGTAAGACCCCCTGAGGCAGATTGACGTATTCCTGCAATTTTTCTGGTTGATTGGAGCCTTCGATAACGGCGGCGAACAACGCCGCGTGCGATGATTCCAGCAACTTCTTGTGTCAAGGCTCGATGCTATTCGCCGTCCGATACATGTTCGTTTGAAAGAGCGCCCTTCAACGGCGGAATATGACGAATCGATGATATGCGCCGCGCAATATGCCGTGCATCAGAACTGGGCATCGACAACGCAGAATGGCCGGACCTTTCGGCCCGGCCATTGCGTGGAAGGCGGAGGGAGAGGGATGTCCCGCCTTCAGGGGATCGTCACAGGTACTTGAGCCACCAGATGTCGCGGCGGCGCTGCTTCAGGCCCGCGAACCAGCGTGTCGGGTAATAAAGCGGCAGAATCAGGATCGCGACCCAGATCCAAACGGTCGAGAGATTGTCGACCCCGAACACCTCGCCCTTGGTCGGTCCGTAAATGGCGAGCGCGATATTGTAGATCACCTTCAGCACATAGAGGTGCAGGATGTAGAAGAACATCGGCGCGCCGCCGAAATAGGCGAGGTGCGGAAGCGTCCAGTTGTCCTGATGCTTCTCGAACAGGGCGAGCAGCAGGCAGCCGACGCCAACCGTAGGCATCAGGAAGAGCAACGAAGGCGGATATTTGGTGAGCGAAAGGAAGCTCATCGTCGTGCGCAGGGCGCTTTCGCCATGGAACCACGGCTTGTCGCCGTAGAAATTGAGATAGCGGATGGCGACGAAGCCGATGACCAGCGCGAGGCCGAGCCGGACAAGGCGCTTGATACGCAGATCGGATTCGACGCCGCGGCCGAACCACGGTCCCGAAGCGTAGCCCAGCAGGATCAGGCCGATCCATGGCAGGACAGGATAGGTCGTCTTGGCCGTGTAACCGTTGCCCAGCTCGATCAGCGTGCGCTCATGGATCATCGCCCAGGGCACATACATGGGCGATCCGGGCGCAAAGCTGATCGGATCGAGCAGGTTGTGGAGGCACACAATCGCGAGACCGACCACGACCTGCGCTACACGCGGCAGGTGGATGAGGGCAGACAGAGCGATCATGCTGATGCCGATGGCCCAGATCACCTGAAGCCAGAACGCGTGAGGCGGAAATTCGATCGGCTGGGTGGGCCATGCGAACCCGACCACGGTCAATTCGAGAAACAGCAGGAACAGGCCGCGCGTGAACAGGAACCATGAGACTTCGCGCTTGGTGTGCGACTGGCCGTAAAGGTAGGCCGACAGCCCAGTCAGGGCCACGAAAGTCGGTGCGCAGAAGGTCGAAAGCAGGCGGGTGAAGAACAGGCCCGGGTCGGTCGTCGCCGCATCGACCGGATCGGTGACCTGAAGATGCAGGAAGAACGTCTCACGCACATGATCGACCAGCATGAACAGCATCACCAGCCCGCGCAGCGCATCGATAGCGAGAAGGCGCGTTCTGGCCTTGACCTTTTCGGCAGTGATCGGCGGTGGGGGCGACAGCATGTCGGCTGTCGGACTTTGTGCAATCGATGACATTTGCTTTCTCCCCTCTCAACTCGCCTCAGTCGCCCGCGGGCTCGAACAGATCCTTGTAGAAACCGGCTACGCGAACGGTCACGGAAACGGGTGTTTCGCCCTTGTTCCGCCAGTACCAGCCGTGCGTGCCCTCGAAGGGCGCCGTGAATACGCCTTTGCCTTGGTCCAGCTCGCGCTCTTTCCAATAGCTCGTGAATTCGCCTTCCGCGGCATCGGGGTGTTCGCCGTGCATATCGACTTTCACCGGGCCACCCTTTGAGGCCCATTCGAAGACAAAGCTGTCGCCCTGGCCCATGTGCGCCTTGATTTCCTTGCCGCTGTGGGGAGCGAGTTCGATGGTCATCTCGTCTTCCCGCAAGGTGCCGGTCCGGGCGATAGTGGCCTTGTCTGGCGTCGCGGCGACGGCTGATGCAATTACCGCGCTGCTTCCTGGCGAGGCTGTGTCGGCAACATCGGACATTCCAGTAAGTCCGAGTGCACGGCCTGCACCTGTCGGATCGATGCCGTATTCGGCAGGAAGCACGAAGAGAGTGAGAACCACTGCCGCAACGGCAACGGCCGTGCCGCTCGCCTTGGCAAGAGCGGCACGATCGACTTGCGGAACCGCGATTGAGTCAGCCTGGTTCATGCGACATTCCCCTGGGTGAAGTAGCCGGTAAGCTGATAGCCCATGAGCACCAGCCCGGCAGCCATCAGTGCTGTATTGAAGGCGACGGCATGGCGCTTGAAATCGCCGGACAACCGCCAGAAATTCATGAGTATGAGAATAATCGCGAGCGCCATGAACTGGCCCAGTTCCACGCCCACGTTGAAGGCGATCAGGTTGGGCACGAGGCCATCTTTCTGCACGGTGAGGTCCTGCAACTTGGTCGCGAGGCCAAAGCCATGGAAGAACCCGAAGATCAGCACGGCTGCCTTGGGGTTAGGTCGCCAGCCCAGCCAGGTCTCGAAAGCATCCATGTTATCGAGCGCCTTGTAGACGACCGACAAGCCGATGATCGCGTCGATCAGGTATGCGTTCGCGCGAATGTCGAGCAGCACGCCTGCCAGCAGGGTGGTGCTGTGCCCGATTGCGAACAGCGTCACATAGGTGCCGATGTCGCGCATCCGGTATAGGAAGAAGATCACGCCTGCCAGAAACAGCAGGTGATCGTAGCCCGTCACCATGTGCTTGGCGCCGAGGTACATGTAGGGGATCAGGTTGATCCCGCTCGCTCCTTCGATGAAGGCCTGATCGTTCTCGTCAACACCGTGGGCGTGTAACACCGTGCTGATCGCCGCGAGGCACAGTCCCGTCGCGATCAGAGAGATACGACGGAGCGTTGCGGGGCGAGGGAGCGCGATCATGCCGGTCACTTCATGGTGAAGCTGGCGAAGGTCTTGGCGCTGCTCTTCTTTTCAATGAGCGACACCACGACCTTCGAACCGCTGCCCGGCCTGCCCGATGACACGAACTTGTTACCGGAAACAGCCTTGAGCGCGCTGCGCGTCTTCGCGCCGCCGGGCGCAGTCACGATCAACGTGCCGTCAAAATCCGCTGCGGGAATCGGCTCGTCCTCTTCGGTGACGTAGATTTCGAGCGCCTTGGGCTTGGTGACGAGTTCGACCATGATCTCGCCTGACATCTGAACCACGCCGCCGTGGCTGGGCCTCATGCTGCCATGGGCCAGTGCAAGACCAGGGACGAGGGTCAGAGCGCCTGCAGACAGCGCCAGTACTTTAAGGTGGTTCATTCGATTGCTCCTTGGACTGTCTGTCGGCCAGTCGGATTATTCAGGCTTGTGCGGCAGCACGAACGAGAGAGTCGCGCGGTGCTCGAAGTGATCGTAGACTGACGTATCCTTCGGCTTTTCCAGATAGATTGCGGTCACGACGTTCAGTCCCTGATTGCGCACGGGAAAGGTGATCGTGCCATCCGCGCCGGTGACGAGCGGGAGCTGGTCGGGATCGTTGACGTAGTCGGTGATGATCTGGACGCCGGCAGTTGGCTTGCCGTCATAGTATGCCTTCAGGACGATCGGATTGCCCATCGACTGCGGCAGGACGCTCGTTGCGGGAACAAGCTGCAGCTTGTGACCGGGGATCATGGGAATGGCCCCCTTCGGCATCTCCTTGATATGCACAGCGTACTTGTAGTTGTGCTCGCTGATGACGGCATCGGGAAATTGCTTGCGGTTGGCAGAATGCCACTCACCATCAGGCATCTTCACCCAGTCGCCATAATCCATGACGGCCGCGACAACCGAAACGGGCTCCTCGCTGTCGACCACCGGGATGACACCTGTTGCGCGAAGGCTGGTTTCGACGGGCTGCCAGTTTTCGTCGAATCCGGTCACCGACGTGATCTTGTCCATGCGCCCGACCGCGTCGAGATCGTCCGCTCCAACGCCGTAGATCAGCGCCAGTTGGCGGGCGCGCTGGGCGAACCAGATCGAGTGGGCTTCGACCGGCAGGCTGACAGCCAGCAATGCAAATCCCGCGGCGAGAGCGGCGGTCACTTTAAGAGCGGGACTGGTCTGGGTCATGTCGGTCGCTTCCTGTGCAGATGATTGGTGACTTGAAGCCACGATCCTATGCCGCTCGGTAAGCGTATCGTTGCGAATTGCACCTTCCACCGGCAGTAATTGCCGTAGTCCGGTCTCAGAAAGCAGGAGATTTGCAGCGATGCCGCACTCTCCCGCAAATGCGATACAGATGCAGGCAAGTTCGTTGTAGCACGAGAACCAGCCGTTCAGACGGCAGAAGATGCCGCTGGCCTAGCTGCTTTTCAGCGATGCGAAGTGAGCCACAATCGCCCCTTCGCTGACCACGTCGGCATATTTTGCCTGCATGTCGAACAGGTTCGCCTCATGCGGGCCAACATGCCGGTCTCCGCAGGCTTCTCGCACTACGGTCGTAATGAAACCGTGTGACATCGAATCGATGCAGCTCGCGCGCACGCAGCCGCTGGTCGTCAGGCCGGTGAGAATCACGTTGTCCACGCCCATACTTGTCAACGTGGAGGCGAGGGAGGTGCCGAAGAAGGCGCTGGGATACTGTTTCGAGATAACCAGCTCATCGTCGCAAGGCTCCAGACCCTTGGGCCAGGCTCCCATCGGATTTCCGCGCAGGAAGTTGTGCAGCGGGCTCGCCTTCTCGAAGAATCTCCCGCCGTCGATCGCCGACGGATGATAGACAACGTTGGTCAGGATTATCGGGATTCCAGCTTCGCGCGCCGCGGCACGGACACGAAGCGCTGACGCTAGGACATCATCGACAGCGGCATAAAGTTCGCAGGCCGGATCGAAATAGGCCTGGACGAAATCTACGAGCAGCAGCGCCGGCCTCTTGCCGAAACCAGCGCTGCCGCCATAGGCGCGGGCGTAGTTCTGATCGACGTCTTCAGTCACGCCCAGATGCTAACGCCTAAAGGTCAGAACTTGTAGCCGAGTTCGACGCCGACCAGTCGACGACCGCCCGGCGAGATGAACGATCCGCCGAATTCGATCGCCGGGATGACTTCGGACAGGTACTTCTTGTCGAGCGCGTTCTCGGCAAAGATGAAGGCGCTGAACGGCCCGGCCTCAATGCCGCCGCGAATGTCCAGCACACCGAAGGCATCGCGCTTCGCCACGTCGTAACGCGCATTGCCAACGAAAGCGGGCAATTCCAGCGCCGAAATCGGCAGCAGGCCGGAGAACAGCGTGGGGCGTTCCTGGTTCTGCACCGAGTGGAACCAGGTCGGGCCGGTCACGCGATAGTCGGCGCGCACGATGAGGTCGACGGTATCGCTCATTGGCGTGTCGATCTCGGTGCCGAAGTTGATCGTGTAGTCGGCGGTATAGGGCGACTTGTTGCCGACCGTGTAGGGACGCGACGTGTTCTTCTTGATCTTGCTGTCCGTCAGGTTGACGGCGCCGAAGAATTTCCAGCCGTCAATCAGCTTGAATGTGGCATTCGCTTCGACGCCCTTCACATCGACCTTGTCGATGTTCGACACGACGCGAAGCAGGCCGAAGCTGCCGACGAAGAACTCGAAGAACTGCATGTTGTCGATCTTGGTGTAGTAGCCGGCAAGATCGAAGGTCAGCCTGCCGTCAAGGGCCTGGCCCTTCACGCCAACTTCGAAAGCACTCGATTTTTCCTTGTCGTACTGATCCTCGATGGTCACGTCAGCGCCGATGAACTGGTTGAAGTTCTGGTCGATGATGGCTGCGGAGCCCTGGTTGTTGAAACCGCCGGATTTGAAGCCGATGCCCCAGTTGGCATAGACGTTCAGATCAGGCGTCGGCTCCCAGCTCAGCGTCAGCTTTGGCTGGAGTTGCTTGAAGGTCGCTTTTTTGGCGGTGATCGGGCCGAATGCCTGACCCGGATTGATGGGGCCGCCAGTGAAGGGATCGAGCGCGTCGGGTACGAGCGAGTTCGTCTTGCGCTTTTCGATGTCGTAGCGAAGCGCGAGGCCCGCAGTCACATTGCCCATTTCGTACTCGGCCGAGCCGAACGCCGCGTAGACGTTGGTATCGAAGTTGTCGGCGAGCAACAGCGAGGTCGGGTTGTCGGTCGAGGGGCCGTTGTAGAGCTGGCGGATCACGCCATTGCCGTTTTCACCCGCCAGGCTGACGCCGACCTTGCGGTCGATCCTGAGGAAGTAGGCTCCGAGCTGCCAGTTCAGCGGACCGCCGTCGTTGGAGGCAAGACGGACTTCTGCACTAACATCCTTCTGGTTGCGGATCTGGTATTGCGTGCCATCGCAGGTCGCCGGACCATAGGGTCCGAAGGTAGAGCCATTTGCCGGCGCAAAAATGAACGGCACGGGGATTTCACCGACGAAGCCGGGCTGGTTGATCGGATATCCGGTCAGTGCCGCTGTGGAAGCAAAACACGAATTGACGATGCCTGCCGCCGCCGGATCAGCCGCGGCGATATAGCGCGCAAAGTCAGCCGATGTGCCGTCCGCCACCAGCGATTGCTTGACGTCGGAATAGAGCGCCCATGCCGTCAGTACCGCGCCACCCAGATCGTGTTCGATCTTTGCCGACACGTCGAACGAGTCCTGGTCGTTGGTCGGACGGATGTTGCTGTAGTAATTGAACGGATGCTTGTTCACGTCCTCGTAGAATGCAGGGTTAACAGCCGCGAAATTGGGCAGGTGAAAGGCAGCATTGAAGTTGATCGAAGCGCCGCGCAGTTTCGAATAGCGCGCCTTCAGGTCCAGCTCCGTCGCATCGCCAAGCTTGGCGACGATCCGGCCATCGACGGTCCACACTTCCTGATCGTCGACGACTTTGCGATTGTCGAGCAGGGTATTGCGATAGAAGCCGTCGGTGGTGCGGTAATAGCCCGATAGCACGAAACCGATGCCATCGCTGAGCGGCCCGGCAATATGGGCTGTCGCCTCTGCCGTCTTCTCGTTGGCATAGGACACCTTCACGGCGCCTTCGAGCGTGTCACCCGGCTTCAGGGTCTGCAGGACAATTGCGCCGGCGGCAGCATTGCGACCATAGAGCGCGCCCTGCGGCCCCTTCAGCATTTCGACCTGCCGGAGCGTGCCCTGCGACTGGTTGAGCTGGGCCGTGTTGGTCTTGAGGATGCCGTCGACGACCAATGCGACCGAGCTCTCGGCGTCGCGCGCACCGTTGATGCCGCGAATGTTGATCTGGGTATCGCCAGCCTCGGCTGTGCCCGTCACGATGGTGACGCCGGGGGTCAGCGCAACGAAGTCCTCTGCGCTCTCGGCGCCGGTCTTGGACAGCGCGTCAGCGGTAATGACAGCGACGGAAGCCGGGACGTCCTGCAACCGTTCCGACTGGCGACGCGCGGTGACGATGATCGCATCGCCGTCGGAAAGCTCGGCCTCGGCGGCGCTTTGGGCCATGGCAGGCATGGCGGTTGCGGCAATGGCAATGCCGGAAGCAGCGGTAAGAAAGCGAAAGTTCAGCATGTCGTTTGTCCCTGTTTTCGGCCTCAGCATTGCCGCGGCCATTTATTGCTGCGGGGCTTTCACGCCCTCTTACTTGAACTCGTTCCCCCAAAACCCGCAGCGCCCTCAAACCAGCGGGTTGGCGCCGCTCATGTAGACGTAGACTTCCTGGAACCTGCCCTCGCGCACGCGCCAGAAGTTCGTATTGAAAAGCTGGTTCACGGTGCCGTCCTGCGCAGTCAGCACGGCCTCGAAACTCGCGGTGATGCGCCCGTTCTTCTCGTCAACCGTACAGACGAAATCCTTGTGAACGATGTTCGTCCACTCGCTCATGAAGTCGGTGAACATGCGTTTGAGCTGCCCCTTGCCCGAATGACGCGTGAAATCGGTCTGCACGCAGAACAGGGCCTCGTCGTGGAAGCAGTCGAGCACGGCGTCGAGGTTCTTGGCGTCGACATTGGCGAAGTACTTGTGGACGGCGAGGTCGATCAGTTCTTCGCGCGAGAGCGTCGGTTCGTACTGCATCAGGCGTCTCCTTCCTTCAGCAGGTTCTCGCCGCTCATGTAGACGTAGACGCGGTGGAACAGGTCGTCCTTGAGGTAAAAGCGGTTGCAGTTCTCGTAGCGCAGTTCCTCGTCGGTTCCCTCGGGAGTTATGAGCACGGTGAACTGCGAACAGATCGCGTTGGTCTGCGGGTCGGCGGTGTGGACGAAATTGCCGTGCCAGATTTGCGAAAAGTCGGCGAACAGCTTCCTGAACATGGAGCGGATCGCGTCCTTGCCGGTATGCACTGTGTCCGAAGTGACCTCGTGCAGCACCGCGTCATCGGTAAAGCAGGCCAGCACCTGCTCCATGTTCTTGATGTCGACGCCGTCGAAATACCGCTTGGTGACGATGTCGACATAATAGGGGTAGGGCAGCGGCGCCTGGCCCGGTCCGCCTTCGCTCCATTCGCTCATCAGTACCAGCCTTTCCGGATATCAGCGTGTTTGGGCACTTCGGGAGATGGAAACGCCTTCTTGCTGTGCGCGAGACCCAGTTCGATCTGCAGCTCGAGCATCTTGTATGCGATCTGGCCCGGGTTCAGCACCGGGATCGGCATGTTGCTGGCGAGGAATTCCGCAGACTGGTGCATGGTGGTCGAACCAAGAACGATGACGTCGGCGCCGTCTTCTTCCATCGCTGCCGTCGCTTCTTCCTTCAGCTTTTCGAAGATGATTTCTTCCTTGCCCGCGAGCAGCTCGGTTACGTCCGGGCGCGTGTCTATCGAGCGAAGCGATGCGACGCGGTCCCACCAGCCGTATTCGGTCAGAGTCTTCTCGTAGAGCGGAAACCATTCGTTCCACATCGTGAGAACGGTGAAGCGCTTGCCGAGCATCATGGCCATGGCAAAGGCAGCTTCTCCGGGGCCGACAACCGGGATCGAAAGAGCAGAGCGCAACGGGCGCAGACCGCTGTCGCTGACAGTGTCGATCAGGACGCCGGAATAGCCCTCTTCTTCGGCAGTTACTCCTGCTTGAAAGACCGTCCAGTCCATGAGCATCGTGTCGTGGTACGAATCGCCAAGAGCCGCACCGAAACGGACGGCCGAGAATTCGGGACTGAAGCCAGGGCGGACGAATTCGGGAGGAAGCTGTTCGGCGCGATTGGCAACACCCGCTTCGTCCATCGGGATAGGGACGATGACCTTGATGCGGGACGGGCCTTGCGTCACTCGATGCTCCCCAGTGTCCGTGACAGGTTGCGCTGGCGAAGATGTATTGTATACAAAACGGGGAAGTCAACCCGTAAACGAGAGCAGGCGGGCAGATGGCCAAGGCATCAGACAGGGCTTACGAGACCATTCGAGCGATGATCCTTTCGGGTGAACTGGAGTCCGGGGATCAGCTTGGTGAGGAGGCGCTGGCCGAGCGTTGCGGGGTCTCTCGCACTCCGATCCGTGAAGCCTTGCGACGGCTGGAGTCCGAACTGCTGGTTCGCCGTACGGATTCGCAGCGCAGTTTCGTGGCGGACTGGTCGCTCGACGATGTTGCCGATGCATTCGAATTGCGCGCGATGCTCGAAGGGTATGCTGCCAGACGTGCTGCCGAGCGGATGACCCCTGAGGCGCTGGAGCGGCTGCGCTCCATCAACGCGCGGGTGCGTGTGGCGGTTCGCGCAACAAAGCCGGATGTTGACGGATTTCTCGATGGAAACCGCGATTTCCACGCCCTGATCCTGGACACCGCTTCTTCCAGGCGTTTGTCTGGATTGCTCGGGGCGCTCATCGAGCAGCCGGTGGTCTGGCGAACGGCGCAGCACTACGGGCGCGAGGCGTTCCAGAGGTCGCACAGCGAACACGAGGACTTGCTGGCAGCATTCGCAAGACGTGACGGCGACTGGGCCGAGTCGGTCATGCGCGGGCATATCCGCCGGGCTTTCCACGCTTATTCCGATGCCCACCGCGGGCTTGCATCGCTTGACCTTGGTGCGGCATGAGTGAAAAAATGTATACAGATTCAATCGAGATGGTCGAAGTCAGCCCACGCGATGGGCTGCAGAACGAGAAGGCGCTGATCCCGACTGCCGACAAGATCGCGCTGATAGAGCGGGCCATCGAAGCCGGGTCTCGCCGCATCGAGGTTACCAGCTTCGTCAATCCTCGCGCGGTGCCGCAGATGGCCGACGCAGAAGACGTGTGCGCGAGCCTGCCGGTGCGCGACGACGTGACCTATATCGGGCTGGTCATGAACCAGCGAGGCGCGGATCGCGCGATAGCGACAGGCCGGATCGACGAACTTGGTACGGTGACGGTAGCGACCGATCGCTTCGCCATGGCCAATCAGGGCCAGACCAGCGACGAGTCGGTCGAGATCGCGAAGTCGATTATCGAGTCTGCCAGGCAGTCGCGTGTGTCCGCGCAAGTGACCATCGCGGCGAGTTTCGGCTGCCCGTTTGAAGGCGAAGTGCCGGAGGAGCGGGTCGTCGCAATGGCGCTGGCTCTCGCCGAAGCCTCGCCCAGGGAGATCGGGCTCGCCGATACAATCGGTGTAGGAAACCCGGCACACGTCGAACGGCTGGTGACCAAAGTGCGAGAGGCGGTCGGGGCGATCCCGGTCCGCGTGCATTTTCACAACACGCGCGGCACGGGGCTTGCCAATGTGTGGGCCGCGATAGGCGCGGGGGCGACTGTCATCGACTCGTCAATCGGTGGCCTTGGCGGCTGTCCCTTCGCGCCGGGCGCGGCGGGCAATATCGCGACGGAAGATGTCGTGTACATGCTTGAACGCGCCGGAATTTCGACTGGACTGGAACTGGATTCGCTCATCGCCACGAATGGCTGGCTGAGCAAGATCATGGCCAAGCCGTTACCGGCGATGGTCGGCAAGTCAGGCGGGTTTCCGGCAACTCGCGAAATGGAAGGAAATTGAATCGATGCGCTACCGCCTTGGAGTCGATGTCGGAGGCACCTTCACCGACTTGCTGCTGTTCGACGAGGAGACCGGAAACTTCTGGCGTCACAAGACGCCGTCAACGCCGCAGGACAGCTCCGAAGGTATCCTCAACGGGCTGAAGCCGCTGACCGACGAATCCGGCGTTGCGGCCAGCGAGATCGCCTACTTCCTGCACGGCACCACGGTTGCGACCAACGCTGTTCTCGAAGGCAAGGGCGCCCGCGTCGGGCTGGTCGTCACCGAGGGCTATCGCGATGTGATGCAGATCGCGCGCAGCTTTGTTCCCGGAGGACTCGCTGCCTGGATCGTCTGGCCCAAGCCGCAACCGCTGGCCCACCTCGAGGACACGGTCGAGGTTCCGGGTCGGCTCGATGCCGATGGCGGCGAAGTTCGGCCGCTTGACGAGGGCAAGGTCCGCGAGGCGCTACGCAAGCTGAAAGGGCAGGGTGTCGAGGCACTGACGGTCAGCCTTATCAATGCCTATGTCAACGGAGTTCACGAGAAGCGGATCGGGGAGATTGCTGCGGAGGAATTGCCCGGCATTCCAGTCTCGCTCAGCCATGAAGTCCTGCCCGAAATGCAGGAATACGAGCGGACGCTTTCGACTGTCGCCAATGCGGCGGTGCGCCCTGTTGTCGGCAAATACGTGTCGAGCCTGCGCGGCAAACTCGACGACCTCGGCATGAAGGGCAGCCTGTCGCTGCTGCGTTCGGATGGCGGCCTGATGAGCTCGCACAAGGCCGAAGAGCATCCGGTCAACATCCTCATGTCCGGCCCGGCAGGCGGCGTCACCGGGGCGCTCTGGGTTGCGCGCAATGCCGGGATCAAGAACATCCTGACGCTCGACGTCGGCGGCACTTCTACCGACGTGGCGCTCATCGAGGGGCTGGAGCCTCGCCGGGTGCGCACGACCGAAGTGGGCCACCTTTCGGTGCGCGCATCCTCGCTCGACGTGAAGACCGTGGGCGCGGGCGGTGGTTCTATCGCCCATGTGCCGGAATTGACCGGAGCCTTGCGCGTCGGTCCGGAGAGCGCCGGCGCGGTGCCGGGGCCGGTCGCCTATGGCAAGGGTGGCGAACTGCCGACCGTGACGGACGCCAATGTCGTGCTTGGCTATCTTCCCGAAGACCTGCTCGGCGGTTCGTTCCATCTCGACCGCGAAGGCGCGGAGAAAGCGGTGCAAACCATCGCGGACGCGCTCGGCGTCTCGCTGATGGAAGCTGCGCGCGGTATCATCGACATCGTCAACGAGAACATGTTCGGCGCGCTGCGGATGATCTCGGTCCAGCAGGGTTACGACCCGAGAGACTTTGCCCTGATGGGTTTCGGCGGGGCAGGTCCGCTGCACGTCAATGCCGTCGCGCGCCTGATGGGTTCCTGGCCGGCCGTGTCCCCGGTTTCGCCCGGCGTCCTGTGCGCTCTCGGTGATGCGGCTACGCGCATGCGTACCGAAACCGCACGCAGCTTCTCGCGGCTGGCGAGCGATACCGCCGCATCCGACCTCGCGACGCTGCTTGATGAAATGGCGCAACAGACCCGCGCCGAACTGGTCGCGGATGGCGTCGCGGACGAGAAGATCACGACGCAGTTCGAGGTGGATATCCGCTATGCCGGACAGGCTTTCGAAGTGCCGCTCACCATCGACAAGGAAACGCTGGAGCGCGACGGCATCCAGGGCATCATTGCCCGCTTCGACGAGGAGCACCGGCGGCTCTTCACCTTCAACATGGATACGCCGCACGAGATCGTGAACCTGCGCGCCGTTGCACTTGGCGAGGCTCCGGACCTGCCCGCCGCGCGACTGGAGCAGGGCAACGGCGACCCATCCGGCGCAAAGATCCGCGACCATACATTGTGGATGGATGGCCGTGAGCAGGCTGCCGCGATCTATGACCGGTCCCGTCTCAAGCAGGGCGACAGGATCGCCGGGCCAGCCATCGTCACCGAGATGGACTCGACCACATTGATCGAAGCGGGCTGCATCGCGACAGTCGACGCGGTCGGCAATATCCTCATCAACCCGGCACAGGAGGCCTGACGCGATGCCTGCACAGATCATCGAAACCAGCGACAAGCCTTTTGAAAAAGTCGCGATCGACCCGGTCACGCTCGACATTGTCGAGAACGCGCTGCGCAATGCGCGGATCGAGATGGACGCAACGCTCGTGCGCACTGCCATGAGCCCCGGCATCCGCGAACAAGGCGATGCCTTCCCGATGATCGCCGACCCTTCGGGCAAGATGATCGTCGGCCAGTTCGGCAGCTTCATCGACGGCTTCCTGAGGGGCTTCGACGGCACTCTCGAAGATGGCGACATGATCTTCCTGTCCGATCCCTATTCGTGCGAGGGAGCGGTCAGCCACTCGAACGACTGGCTCGTGCTCCTGCCCGTGTTCAAGGACGGACGCCTGCTCGCCTATACGGCGATGTTCGGCCACCAGAGCGACATCGGCGGCATGGTGCCTGGCTCGATGCCGATCGGGGCTTCGTCGATCTTCGAGGAAGGGGTGCGCATCCCGCCAGTCAAGATCTGGCGCAAGGGCGAATACAATGCGGACCTGATCAAGCTGGTCATGCACCAGACCCGCAAGCCCGACTGGTGTCAGGCCGATCTCAACGCCATCATCGCCAGCTGCCGCGTTGCCGCGCGCCGCGTTGTCGAGATTGCCGAGCGGTTCGGCGACGACATCTATTACTCGGCAACGCAGGAACTGCTGGAGCGCAACCATCGCGCCATGAAGGCCTTGATCGCCATGACCGTTGCCGAGGAGCCAGTGAGCTTCGAGGACTACATCTGCGACGACGGCAAGGGTTTCGGCCCCTACCGTATCAAGTGCACGATGCGCCGCGAGGGGGACAAGGTCATACTCGATTTCGACGGCACCGATCCGCAATCGGCCGCCTCGATCAATTTCTATCTCAACGAGAACATGTTCAAGATGTTCTTCGGCATCTACATGATCATGGTCTTCGATCCGCAGATCATGTTCAACGATGGCTTCTATGATCTCATCGAGGTTCGCATTCCCGAAGGATCGCTGCTCAAACCACGTTTCCCAGCCGCTCTGTCCGGTCGCACTCACGGGCTTGGCCGGATTTTCGACATCCTCGGAGGACTGCTCGGACAAAAAACGCCTGAGTTCCTCAATGCCGCAGGATTCAGCAGCTCGCCCCACCTGTTCTATTCCGGCTGGGATGGTCGCAAGGGAGGGCAGGCGGAATGGTTCCAGCTGTTCCAGATCGGTTTCGGCGGAATTCCCGGCAGGCCGCTGGGTGACGGACCGGACGGACATTCGCTCTGGCCCGGTTTCACCAACGTGCCGAACGAATTTCTCGAACGGTACTTCCCCTTGCGGATCGAACGTTATTCGACCGAGCCTGACAGCGGCGGTGCGGGTCTGCATCGCGGTGGTAACGGCATCCACATGACCTATCGCTTCCTCGCCGATGGCAATATCGCCATCCACGACGACCGCTGGTTCGTGCCTCCCTGGGGCGTGAACGGAGGCTTGCCGGGAGCGCGCGCTAGCAAGGTTATCGAGCGCGTCGATGGCACGACCCAGATCGTGGGCAACAAGGTCGAGGACGTCCCGGTCAAGGAAGGCGATCTTTTGCATTTCATCACATGGGGTGGAGGCGGCTGGGGCGATCCGCTCGAACGCGATCCCGAACTGGTGTCGCTTGAAATCCGTCAGGGCCTCGTCAGTGCGACTGGCGCGCGCAGCTATGGCGTCGTAGCGAATGACGATGGGGTGGTGGATCCGAGTGCCACTTCTGCCCTGCGCGAGAAAATGAGAGCGGAGCGTGGCGAAGTCGCACTTTTCGACTACGGGCCCGGCCTCGATGTGCTGCGCAGAAATTGCGAAGCCGAAACAGGCTTGCCCGCGCCGACCCAGCCGGAGTGGGCGAACAGTGGCATTGCGGAGGCTGCCGAATGAATGCGGCGATGCATCCGGGCTCCCTGAGCGACATTCGCGTCGTCGAGATGGGTCAACTGCTTGCCGGCCCGTTTTGCGGGCAACTGCTCGGCGACATGGGCGCTGAAGTCATCAAGATCGAACCGCCTGGAAAGGGCGACCCGATCCGGGAATGGGGGCAGGGTGAAGACAAGGTTCAGTGGGAAGTGATTGCGCGCAACAAACGGTCGGTCACCTGCAACCTGCGCATTCCCGAAGGGCAGGAACTTGCTCGCAAGCTGATTGCGAATGCCGATGTGTTGGTCGAGAATTTCAAGCCGGGCACGCTCGAAAAATGGGGCATGTCCCCCGAGGTGCTGCACCGGGACAATCCGGCACTCATCATCGCGCGCATGTCCGGCTACGGCCAATACGGTCCCTATTCCAGCCGCGCGGGCTTCGGCGGCATCGGTGAGGCAATGGGCGGCTGGCGCTACATCGTCGGCGAACCGGACCGTCCGCCTTCGCGCATGGGCGTCTCGATCGGTGATACGCTGTGCGCGACCTACGGTTGCATGGGCATTCTGGCGGCGCTGCACCATCGCGAGAAGACCGGCGAGGGTCAGGTCGTCGATACCGCGCTCTACGAAGCCGTGCTGCAGGTCATGGAAGGGCTCGTCGTGGAATACGACCATAACGAGATCATCCGCGAAAGATCAGGTTCGATCCTGCCCGGCATCGCGCCGTCCAACGTCTATTCCTGCAAGGACGGCCCCTTCATGATCGGCGCGAACAACGATGCGATCTTCAAACGGCTGGCGCAGGCAATGGGCCAGCCCGAACTGGGCAATGATCCGCGCTATTCGACGCACCTTGCCCGCGGTGTGAGGCAGACGGAACTCGATAACCTCATAAATGACTGGACCCAGACTCTGACCATTGACGAAGTCGATGCGCTGATGATCGAACATTCGATACCGGCGGGCCGAGTCTACACGGCCAGGGACATGCTGGCCGATCCGCATTTCAAGGCTCGAGACGCGATCGTCGAAGTCGAAACCGAGAGGTTCGGCAAGGTGAAGATGCAGAACGCCGTCCCGAAATTGTCCAGATCGCCTTCGGGAATAAGGTCTCCGGCACCGGCAGTTCCAGGACAGGACAACGTGGAAATCTATGGCAAGCTGCTCGATCTCGACGAGGGACAGGTCGAGGCGCTGGCTGCCGATGGCGTGATCTGAACCGGATGCTCAGCCAATCTTTTCCAGCGAAACCGGCACCGAGGAAAAGAAAGGCTGGGTAGTCAGCGTATCGACATCCTGCGTGTCGAACAGGTGGTTGACGTTGCGGCCCAGCCACCCGTGATTCATCCAGACTGTGCCGCGTTGCAAGTCGCCATCGCTCTTGACCGTTCCGTCGAGATGACCGGCCTTCGTGCTGATCCGGACCAGATCGCCATCGGCCAACCGGTTCATAGCGCACAGGTCCGGGCTGACATGGATCGCGGGCGGCATCGTCTCGCGCCGGATGGCGTCGGGAAAGAACATCGAATTGGTGGCGAAATCGACTCTTCCCGCTACCAGCATGGCCTCTTCGTCAGCCTCGTTTTGCAGCGTGCGCAAACGCTCGATCATGGAAGGTGGCGATAGGCGCCAGCCGCGCTCGCGAAGTACTGACTTGCGGAACCAGCCATCCATTCGCGGAGTCTCGATGCCGTAGACACCGGCCTCCGCAAGTTCATCGAAAGACACTCGCGCCCGACCGAGCATCTGGCGATAGAGGCTGGCCTCGTCGCGCTCCGACAAAGGGGTGTCGTCACCGAAGATGTCGATGCCCAGCTTTTCCGCAATGGCACCAACAATCCACCAGCCCGGCTTGCTGTCGCCAAGCGGCGCGACGAGGGCGGGCGCAAACTGGATCAATTCGGGCCGCTGCCGGATATCGCTGCGTTCGAGCTGCCATGATGACGGCAGAACGTGCGTTGCCATCTGCGTCAAATCGGTTTCGAACGGGTCGATGACAGCCAGCACATCAAGGCTCGCAAGCGCGCGTGCGACGCGCTCAGGTTGCGGAATCGAGATCAGCGGATTGCCGCCAAAGACGATCAACGCCTTGAGGTTTCCGGCTTCGATCTCGTCGGCCAGCGCGGCGCAGGCATAGTCGCCGAAGAAACCCGGCAGATCCGGCCTGCTCTGCGGCGCAGGGTCGGAGCGGTCGACCGCCGAGGGGTTGGACCAACTGCCAAGCTCGATCTTGGCAAGGCTGGTGACGTTGAAGAACATGCCCTTGCGATCTTCGCGATCGAGCGATCCGGTGATGATAAGCAGTACCCAGCGCAGCCACTCGCAAACGAGGCCGTGCGGCGAAAAGGCGATGCCCGTGCCGACGAGTATCGCCACCTGACGATGACGCCTGAATGCATCGAGCAGGTCAAGCAACTCCCGCTGCTCAAGCCCGGTTTGCGCGATCGCCCGATCCAGCGTGAAACGTTCGACGGCGGCGCGCAGGTCGGCAATGTCTTGCGGCGAACACGTCGATTCCAGTTCCTCGCGGTCGGCCCCCTCTGCGAGCAATTCGCGCACCAGCCATGCCAACAGGTACACGTCGCTGTTCGGCCTGAGAGCGAGATGATGATCGGAATTGATCGCGGTCTTGGTTCGCTTGGGGTCGATGGTCCAGACTTCGCCGCCGCCTTCGCGATAGTCCCTCAGCTTCTGCACCGGGTTCGCCATGTCGCTGCCCATGTAATTGTGCGACACGCAGAAATTGGCGCCGAGCACGATGGCGAGGCTTGGCCCTTCGAGTTCTGGTGACCAGGATGGCAACATCGCGTGAAAGCCCGTGACCATCTGCGCGGCGCGATAGAGCGGCGCGACGTCGACTGTTGCGGCCCCATAACATTGCGGCGTCTTGAGTGCGGCGGTCAGGCGGCCGAGCGTGCTCATGCCCAGCGTATCATAGGCACCGCCGGTGCCGAAGTACCTGCCAATGGCAGTGGAGCCGTGGGCATCGATGATCCTGTTCAGACGCCCGCCCAGATCGGCAAGGCATTCGTCCCAATCTGTCGCGCGGCCGTCGATGCGGGGCTTGAGAAGCCGTTGGCTCGAATGGTGCCGCTCGGGGATCGAGCGGCCCTTGCCGCAACTGTAACCGCGCGTGGCCGGATGGTGCCGATCACCTTCGGCCTTCAGCACCGTTTCGTCCTCGCCGATCGTCACCAGCATGCCGCATTGAACGCTGCAGCACCGGCAGGTCGTCTTTTCCTGACGGACCTTGGCATCGGCATCCGGCTTTGGGGGCGTCAGCATGTTTTTACCTCCAGCGGTAACCGCGTCCTAGTACCCTAAAGCAGTGCGAGCAGGTCGTCGACGGCTACGACCTTGGCGATCTGGCGCAGGCTGTGTTCGAGCATCAGGTCCTTGTAGTCGAGCGGATAGCCAGAGACGCCCTCGCGCGGCAGCACGACCTTGTAGCCGCGGTTGATCGCCTCGATGGTCGTTCCGGTAATGCCGCGGTTTACCGAGGAGCCTGTGAGGATGATCGTGTTCTTGCCGAGGCTGCGCAGCATGGAATCGAGGCCGGTGTCGTGAAAGCCCGACACGCCGTGCAGACGCCGTACGATAATGTCGCTCTCATCGTAGATCTCGGGAACGACCTGCGTACCCTCATTGCCGATCTGCAGCCGGTTTGCCTTGTCGGAGCCCTTCGTGTCCTTCGCATGCTGGGTGATGAAGGGCATGTTGTCGTAGGTGCCTACCATGTCGGGTCGGCGCGCGACGCATTGGTGGACGATGGGGACGCCAGCCGCGCGCATGGGGCCGAACAGCCGTGCGAGATGGCCGATGATGCCGCTTTCAAGGATCGCCTCGCGGATCACCGGCATGGTGAACAGGTCACCGGCGATGCCGCGCTGCATCTCGAAAGTGACAATCGCGCAATCGGCGATGTCGATGTCCAGCTCTGCCATTGTTCCGCTCCCTCTGCTGTGTTGGTTATCCCGATACGTTATTCGAGCGGTTGCACCGGCTCCGTGAGACCTTTGTAATAAGTCGATCCTTCGATCGCGAGCATCAGGCAGCGGCGCAGGATATCCGCGCACAGGACGGTGAACAGCCGCTCGTCCTCTTCCGGCCCGGCTTGGTTCACGTAGGCTTCCATCAGCCGGTCGGCTTGCTCGACATCGTGAGGGCGCGTACCGAGGATCTGCCCGGCGTCGTCGAGATAGCAGTCGGCGACATGCTGGCCATAGGCTGCGATGCGCTCCTGATAGGCGAAGTTCTGGAGCAGGGTGTTGCGGCGATAGGCATCGAAGGGGCTATCGCTGCTCAGACCTTCGGTCATGGTTTTCGCAGCGAGCAGCGGATCGTGGGCGAAGCTGCGGCGCGGCTCGCCCAGCGATACCTTCGGCACCGTGTAGCCCTTGACCTCGGCCACACCTTCGAAGCCCTGCTTGGTCGAGTTGTGGAACCAGTTGTGCATCTCGACGAGGTTGACGTCGGAGCTCGGCTTGTCGCGAAAGGCAGCCACCATCTTCATCGTCGAAGTGACAGCAGCTGTCGCGCTGGCGACCGTGTGGAAGTATATGATGTCGAGATCGAGCGGCTTGCCTGCTTCTTCTTCGTACATCCTGAACAGGCCGGGGATGTCGCCCATCGGCTCGTAGGTCGTGCGGCGACGCAGGATGGCAAGGTCCTGCATCGGATCGGCCAGCATGCCGAGTTCGAGGTCCATCATCGCGGTGAGTTCGCCGCCGTCGTACATGAACTGTCCGGCATCGCAGGCGGTGAATTTCGGCTCGGTCCGCGCTGGCGGCGTGTTGCGGCTAACCCAATGCTCCAGAAAGGCGAGGCGGGGGTTGGGGACAGGATTGGCCGGGCGAGGGCTGTTCATCGCGTGGCTGTAGAAAGCGAGCGTCGTCTCAATCGGAGACTGGGGGCAGTGGAACCCGGCAGCGATAAACGGTGCGGTATCGAGCTTGTGCATCTTCGCCATTTCGCGGGCCAGTTGCCGCCGCACGGACTCCCGGTCTTCCTCGCTCGCAGCATGGCGCAGATCGTGGCGACCTCGCACCCGTTCCATGACGATAGCAGGCAGGTCTTCGATGAAGCCGTAGAGTTGCGGCACCTTGATGCCGCCCTGCTCGCACAAGCGGTGGATCGCGTATTCGCGCTTGAGGTTGAAGCCCGAACCGCTGGTGCTGCGCTCGCCGCGAATGTAGATCTCGCGCTCGCCTTCGCTCGTCCTCACCGTGCCGTACCACGCAGGACGCCAGCGTCCCTGCCGTTCGAGCGCAACAAGCTCACCGCCCATGTTGGAGGCGATCCATTCGCCAATGACGTTTTCTGCTTGTTCGGCAGCCAACTTGCCTCTCCGCGATAGAGATAGCTCTATTCTGTTGCAGGCCTAGACCAGATCGGCAAAGGATGAAAGCATCCAGCTCACATTCTCCAGGCCTACAAAGGGCAGACCATGAAATTCTCGATGCAGCTTCCCGCCATGGAGATCGAACCGGCAGGGGAATTCCAGACCGCCGAGGCAGTGAGACAAATCGCGACCACCATGGAATCCTGCGGTGTCGATGCCTGCTGGGTTACCGACCATCCGGCACCCGCCGCCGACTGGCTACGCGATCCGCGCGGCCACGATGCGATCGACCCATTCGTCGCGCTGTCTATGGCAGCGGCCTATACCACGCGGTTGCAGCTTCACATCAACCTGCTGGTGTTGCCCTACCGCAACCCGTTCCTTACCGCGAAGTCGGTAGCAAGCCTCGAAGTGCTCTCCGGCAGTCGCACGATCCTCGGCGTGGGTAGCGGCTATCTTGAGGGTGAGTTCTCCGCGTTGGGTGTCGATTTCCGCAAGCGCGGCAAGCTGACCGATGAGGCGCTCGAGACGATGATGCTGGCCTGGAGCGGCGAGGACGTCGTCAAGCAGGGCATGAATTTCGATGCCAGGGGCAATCTCGCCCGGCCGTTTCCGCCGCGCAAGCCGACCATCTGGATCGGCGGCGTTGCCGACAAGTCGCTCGAGCGCGTGGTCAAATGGGGCAATGGGTGGTTGCCGATCTTCGGGCCGAGCGATCCGGGTGAATTCCGCAAGGCGCAGAAGCTCCTCTCTTCGCTCGACGATCTGAAGGCGCGCGTTGAGCAACTGCACGAAATGCTGGAAGCAGCAGGCCGGACCGATCCGGTCGACATATGCGTCAATCTGCCCATGGCGATTGGCGAAGCGAGCGCCTCGGAAGCGCAACGCGTGCTCGACGCCGTCAGCGCCTGCCGCGAAGCAGGGGCAACCTGGGTTTTCGCGGGACTGCCACATCCTTCTCGATCAGCCTTGCTCGAAAATCACGTCTGGTTCGGCGAGGAAGTGATCAGCAAGGCGCGATAAGGCCCGCCCGTCCATCTCGGCATCCGAAAAGTCTCTATCGAGCCTCGACGTACTCACGCTACTTACGCCAGAGTGCCTGCAAGCAGTACGGCCTGACATGTGCCGCCGTCAGAACGAGGTTTCGAGAATGCCCATCGCAGACGCCGATGATCCCTATGCCGATATTCGAAGCGCAATCGCCTCGCTTTGCGAGGGCTTTCCAGACGAGTATTTTCGCAAGATCGACGAGCAGCGCGGCTATCCCGACGAATTCGTCGATGCACTTACTCGCGATGGCTGGCTCGCCGCGCTGATTCCCGAGGAATATGGCGGCTCGGGACTGGGCCTTGCCGAGGCATCGGTCATCATGGAGGAGATCAACCGCAACGGGGGCAATGCGGGGGCGTGCCACGGCCAGATGTACAACATGGGCACGCTGCTGCGTCATGGATCGGACGATCAGAAGGCGCAATATCTTCCCCGCATCGCCAGCGGTGAACTGCGATTGCAGTCGATGGGCGTGACCGAGCCCGGCACTGGCACCGATACGACCCAGCTAAAGACCACGGCCGAGCGCAAGGGCGATCGCTACGTCGTCAACGGCCAGAAGGTCTGGATCAGCAGGGTGCTCCACACCGACCTGATGATCCTGCTGGCACGCACCACCCCGCGCGAACAGTGCGAACGCAAGGCGGACGGCCTGTCCATCTTCATCGTCGACGTAAAACACGCGATGGCCAATGGCATGAGCGTCAAGCCGATCCCCAACATGGTCAATCACGAGACCAACGAGCTGTTCTTCGA
>JAGREN010000096.1:0-245 GCA_020446505.1 Novosphingobium sp.
GCGCCGTAGTCGGTGATGTTCTTGACGACGCCGTCGATCACCTGGCCTTCGGTCAGCTTGTCGATCAGTTCGCTGCGCTGTTCGGCGCGGGTCTCTTCGAGGACGGCGCGGCGCGAAACCACGATGTTGCCGCGGCGACGGTCCATCTTCAGGATCTGGAAGGGCTGCGGCATGTCCATCAGCGGCTGCACGTCGCGAACCGGACGGATATCGACCTGCGAGCCGGGCAGGAAGGCCACGGCGCC
>JAGREN010000096.1:279-16447 GCA_020446505.1 Novosphingobium sp.
CCCTTGACGCGGCCGAAGATCACGCCCTCGACGCGCTTGCCTTCACCGAACTCGCTTTCCAGCTTGTCCCATGCGGCTTCGCGGCGGGCGCGGTCACGGCTGAGCATCGCTTCGCCGTCGGCGTTCTCGACGCGATCGACGAAGACTTCGACTTCGTCGCCGACCGACAGGCCATGCTCGCCTTCGCCGCGGGCGAATTCGCGCAGGGCAACGCGGCCCTCGCTCTTGAGGCCAACGTCGATGACGGCCTTGTCGTTTTCGATTGCGGTGACGGTGCCCTTTACGACGCGGCCTTCGAAGCCGTCGTCGGCGGCACCGCCGAGTGTTTCATCAAGAAGCGCGGCGAATTCGTCGCGCGTGGGGTTTGGCGAAGATGCCATAAGTGTTTGTTCCCAATACTGTCTTTTCCGGCCAAGCGGTTTTTCCGCCGGTCTTTCTCCGCCTTGCGCACCATGCGCCGGGCGGGCCAAGGGCCGAACTGCCACGAGGGCCGAATGCCTGTCGCAGCATCTTCGAGACCATCGCGCCAATGCAAGAAGGGTGCGCGAACTCGCGCAGCCGGATCATCGCATCGTCGGGAAATGGTCCGTCGGACGGGCGCGCGCATAGGCCATAGGCCCGGCAATAGCAAGGAAAAGCGCACTCTGTAGGTTACACATGAGACACTGTCCTGAAGTAGAAAACCGGTGGTCCGGCCGGACGCGATTGGCGAAGGTCATGCGTGTAATGATGCCTGATGGCGCAGCCTGTAGGAAAGCGGATAGTGACCATGCCGCCCGTCACGCAGCATGGCCGCACGGGCATGATCGGACTATGCGTCGGCAAGCCCCGTCCCGGATCGCAGGGCCGCGCTCAGGCGCAGCCGAGCAGGCCGAAGCTGTCGTGATCCATCGCCGCCGTGCCCAGCCTGCCGACGAAGCGGTTGACGATCTGCGGTTCGACCCGCTGGGTCATGCCCCACATCAGCAGGCCATAGGGGAAGGATTCGCGATAGAGCTGCCAGGCTTCCTCGCGCGCGGGCGGTTTGCCGCCATGCGCTGCCAGCCGGTCGAGATAGTGGTCGAGCAGGTCCGCCTCGCTGGCCCGCCGGTCCTCGATATCGAGAGCGGCGGCCATGTGATAGGCCACATCGACTGACCAGTGCCCGCGCGTCAGCACTTGCCAGTCGATCAGGCCAATCTCGCCATCGGCTGTCTCATAGACGTTGCCGCCATGCGAATCGCCATGGACGAAGACCTTTTCCAGTCCCTTCTCGCGCTCGGCGAGGGCAGCGATCCCGGCGAAAATCATCTCGCCCGTGCGGATCGCCGGAGTGAGCAGTTCACCGCGTTCTCCGGCCATCAGTTCGGTGATGCGATCCGCGCTGATCGCGCCAGACGTGAAGCCCGCCATCTTGGAGGTGACCCACGGCCATTTCTCGTCCGCGAGATTCCAGGTGCCTGCGTGCAGGGCTGCAAGCTGCTCGAGGCTGCCACGCACCTGCTGCGGCGTATAGGGCGACATCGCCGACATGAAGGTCGCGCCTTGCGGCACGAGATCCTCCATGATGATGATTCCGTTCTTCGTATCGGTATCGAGGCCGGCGTAGAAGCACTTGGGCACTCGCACCGATAGGCCGGGCGCGACGTCGCGGTAGAACAGCGATTCGGTCTGCTGCGCGCCGCCATCGAGCCACTGGCGTAGCGAGGGGGCGAAAATTCCCTTGAGGCAGATCGCATCCGGCAGATCGGGGCGCGGCCTGTCGTATGTCAGTTTCATCCGGATCTTGAGCGCCGACGGTCCCAGCGTCTCGACCACGTCGACGCTGTCGACCGTGACCGGATCGCGGCCCTGCGAGAGTGCGTGCGACAGCCAATCGGGCGTCACGACCAGGTCGGCATCGAGCGGGGCGGGGGAAAAGGTCATGGCGGAACTCGCTGTATGTCTGGTGCTTGATGGATTGCGGCAGGTCGCCGCTTGCGCATCGGCAATGCAGGGTTCCCGCGTGATTGCCAAGTCCCGCCCGATATGGCCTATTGCATGCGACTTGCGGCGAAAGGCGGAAAAAGCAGATGACTTTACGGCAATCGATCGGGACGGGCTTTGGGGCACTGGTCGCGGCCACGGCGCTGTCGGGATGTGCGACCGCGCCGACGGCTGAGAGCGGGGCAGGGCAGGCTCCCGTCTTCGAGTTCAGCGAATGCCCGGTCATCGATTCGCGGGGTTGGACCGCCTATATCAATGCCATGCCGGGGCCGGGCGCCAAACCAAGCCTGAACATCTCTGGCGAGGTCGATCTGCCGACACCGGGCTTCACGGTCGAACTGATCGCAGGCCCGGCGGACCGCATGATGCCGCCCGGACAGCGTTTTTCGCTCGTCGCGAAGCCGCCCGAAGGGATGGTGGCGCAGGTCGTGACGCCGACTCAGGTGCGCTATTCGGCTCCTGCGACCTATGGCAGCTATCGAAGCATTACCGTGGGTTGCGGCGGCAAGGTGCTGGCCCAGATCGAGAATATCCAGACAGCGCAATAAGAGGGGAGGGCAGGCTGGCGTGTCAGGCTTTTTCAAAAGCATCGTGAGCATGGCGCTGGGTGTACTTGCGCTCTCTTCAATCGCACCTGTGGCACGGGCCCAGCAGGCTGGCGATCTCGTTTCCGCTCAAAGGTTCCAGACTGAAGCGCAGGGCATGCGCCTGTGGCGGATCGTCTACTGGACGCTGGACGCGATGAAGCGGCCCCGGAAAGTGACTGGCGTGGTTGCCGCGCCGGTTGATCGTGCGACGGGCAACCGTCCGGTGATCGCCTGGACCCATGGGACGACCGGCGTGGTCGAACGGTGCGCGCCCTCGCTCTATCCCGATTTCACCAAGGTCACGCCGGCGCTCTCGGAGATGGTGGGGCGCGGCTATGTCGTCGTGGCAGCAGATTACCCCGGCCTGGGTTCGCCCGGTGCGCACCCCTATCTGGTAGGCAAGGATACGGCGCAATCGGTGCTCGATGCGGTACGGGCAGCGCGCGCCCTTGCAGAGGCCGGCGCTGGCAGTCGCTTTGCTGTCTGGGGGGAATCGCAGGGCGGCCACGCGGCCTTGTGGACGGGTGCATTGGCGGCCAGCTACGCGCCCGACCTTTCGCTGGTTGCGACGGCTGCCGCCGCTCCGCCAACTGACCTTCCGGAAAATCTCAAGCTCGGCAAGGATGCCAGCGTCCGCGCCATGCTGACCGCCTATACGACCTATGCATGGTCGCGCCAGTTCGGGGCGGACCTCGGCACCCTGTTCAACAAGGTGAACCAGGGCGTCGTGACACGACTGGCCGAAAACAACTGCGTTGAACTGGGCAAGTCTCCGAAGCTGGGAACGATCCTCGGCGTGCTCTCGGTGCGAAACCAGCTTGCGCGCAAAGACATTACCCGGACCGCTCCTTGGTCCAACATAGCGCGAGAAAACAGCGTTTCGCCGACTGCCGTTCCGGGCCCGCTCCTGTTGGCACAGAGTGTCGACGATCCCGTGGTTGCGCCTTCTGTGACGCGCAAATTCATGGCTTCGCGCTGCAAGGCAGGCAGGGCCGTGCGTTTCATTTCGCTGCCGGGCGGCGATCACGCGCATACCGCGCGCGACAGCAGCAAGGAAACGCTTGACTGGATCGATGCGCGATTCGCCGGAGAGCCGGAGCCGGACGATTGCAGGAGCCACCGATGACTGACGACCGTCAGCCCAGCGCACCAGCCTCGCGCATGGCTGATACCTTGTCTGGCTCGTAGCCCAGTTCGGCTAACACCTCGTCTGTATGCTGGCCGAGCGTCGGACCCGGCGTTCCCTCGTCGAGCGGTGTCGCCGAAAAGCTGGCGGCAGGAACAGGCTCGCGGATCAGTCCGGCAACCGGGTGGTCGACCAGTCTCAGGTAGCCCATGGCATCGACCTGCGGATCGCCAACCAGATCGGAGAGCGAGCGCACCTTTGCGCAGGGCGCGCCCGTCGCTGCGATGGCCTCCAGCCCTTCGTCGACATCGAGTTTCGCAGTGGCCTCGGCCCATTCGGCATCGACCAGCTTCATCAGCTCGGGATGGGCCGAGCGCCCCGCTGCATTGACGAGTCGCGGATCCCTGCCGGTTTCGGAATCGAGCAGCTCGACGAGTTTGGCGAAGGAGGCATCGGTGCCGTTGAAGGTGCCGCTGCCATTGCGGAAATGATAGAGGCGCACCCGGTCGGCAAGGTTGGGTCGCCATTCCGCGCCTTCGCCCTGAAGATGGAGGCTTCCGGCGGCATCTGGCCACAGGAAGGCGATGGCCGCGCCCAGCATCGAGAGCTTCACTTCCTGTCCGCCGTCGCCCCGCGCACGGGCGAGCAGTGCTGCCGTTACCGCCTGAGAGGCGGTCAGCGCCGTCAGCTTGTCGCAGACGATGTTGGCGGCGAGGGCTGGCTTGCCGCCGCTGCCCTGCGTCGCCTGTGCCGAGGCAAAGCCGGTGTAGCACTGCATGATGTGATCGAAGGCCGGGCGGTCGGCCAGTGGCCCTTCCTCACCGAATCCGCTGATCGCGACATAGACGAGATGGGGATGGTCAGCGGCAAGGCTGGGATAGTCGATGCCCAGCCGCGCTGTCACCTTGGGCCGGTAGTTGTGGAGCAGGACGTCCGCCGTCGCGATCAACTTGCGCAGCGCCTCGATGCCATCGGGCGTCTTGAGGTCGAGCACGACCGATCGTTTGCCGCGATTGTAGATATGAAAAGCCGCGCCATAGCCGTTGCGGCACGGACCAAGGTGCCGGGTGCCATCGCCGCGCGGCGGAGCCTCGACCTTGATGACCTCTGCACCCTGATCGGCCATGATCTGCGTCGCCATCGGGCCTGCGACGATGGTCGACAGGTCAATCACGCGGATGCCGCGCAGCGGGCCTGCGGTAGTGCTCATGTCGTCTCTCTCCCCGATTATCGCGGCTCAGCGTCGCATGCGGTCCTCGACAATGGCAATGGCGTGGGCAACCGCCTCGTCGCGCGGCATGTCGCTGGTGTCGATGGTCACGGCATCGGGCGCGGCGATGAGCGGCGAGTCCTTGCGGTTGGTGTCGCGCTCGTCGCGGGCGGCAAGATCGGCAGCTATGGCCTCCAGCATGACGTCGCGCCCGGAATCGCGAAGTTCGGCAAAGCGGCGTTCGGCGCGGCGCTCGACACTGGCGATCACGAACAGTTTCACGTCGGCCTCGGGTGCGATGACCGTGCCGATGTCGCGCCCATCAAGGACCGCGCCGCCCGGCTGGGTCGCGAACTGGCGCTGCCGCTCGAACAGGGCTGAGCGCACCTTGGGGTGGATCGAGACACGGCTGGCGAGGCCACCTGACACTTCGGTGCGCAATTCGGGATCGGCGAGCAGATCGTCGGGGAACTGACAGGCAGCGAGGGCATCCTTCTCGCTGTCTGGATCGCCTCCGTTCAGCGACACCTGCCGCCCGACCGCGCGGTAGAGCAGGCCGGTATCGAGGTGCGGCAGGCCGAAATGGGCGGCAAGCGCCTTGGCAATCGTGCCCTTGCCCGAGGCAGTCGGTCCGTCGACGGCGATAATCATGCCTTGCCTCTTGCGCGAAATGCCTTGGCCAGACCCCAGATCGCGATGGCGGCCCAGAAGAATTCGAGCACGAGGCTTGCCGGGTTCATGTTGACCAGCAGCGACACGGTAAGCAGCGCCGCACCGGCAAGGTTCACGCCGTGCTGGACGAACGGGTTGGGGCGCTCTCGCCCGGTGATATACCAATAGGCGAAGATGATGCAGGCCATGCCCGCAAAGCCGATCACGTTGGCCAATTGCGCGTTCACGCGGTCAGCCCTTCCAGCAGGTCCTCGAACACCGGAAAGCTCGTGGCGATCGGGCGGGTGTCATCCACTTCCACGCCCTCGCAGCTGGCGAGCCCGGCGACGGCCATGGACATGGCAACGCGGTGATCGAGGTGAGTGGCGACAGGTGCGCCACTCGTTCCGGCCAGCGGCTCGCCGCCAGTGCCTTCGATGACCAGCCCGTCCTCGCGCTCCTCGATTCGCGCACCTGCTGCGGTGAGCGCGTCTGCCATGACCGTAAGGCGATCCGATTCCTTGACGCGCAATTCATCGAGGCCGCTGGTGACGGTGCGACCTTCGGCAAGGGCCGCCGCGACGAAAAGGGCGGGAAATTCGTCGATCATCGACGGCGCGATTGCCGGATCGACCTCGATACCCCTGAGCGCGGAATGCCTCACCTTGAGGTCCGCAACCGGCTCGCCGCCGACGAGTCGCGGGTTCAGTTCCTCGATTGCGCCGCCCATCTGGCGCAGGACATGGATCAGGCCCGCGCGGGTGGGATTGAGGCCGACGTTCTCGATCACGATCTCGCTGCCCGGCATGACCAGGGCCGCGACGAGGAAAAAGGCAGCGGATGAGGGATCGCCGGGAACATCGATAGTCTGCGGCTTCAGGTCCGCTTCGCCGCGCAGGGTGATGACCCGCGCGCCGTCATCGTCGATCTCGACGTTCAGTTCCGCGCCAAAGCCCGCCAGCATTCTTTCCGAATGGTCGCGGGTCGGCACCGGCTCGATCAGCGTGGTAATTCCCGGAGTGTTGAGGCCCGCGAGCAGCACCGCGCTCTTCACCTGGGCCGAAGCGACCGGCAGGCGGTAAGAGATCGGAACGGCAGGTGACGCCCCGCGCAGGGTAAGTGGCAGACGCCCGCCTTCGCTCGCATCCACGGCAGCGCCCATCAGTGACAGCGGCTCGATCACACGGCCCATCGGGCGCTTCGACAGGCTGGCATCGCCGATGAAGGTCGCGCTGATCGGATGGCTCGCGACAAGCCCCATCAGGAGCCGCGTCGATGTGCCCGAATTGCCCATGTCCAGCGGTGCTTCGGGCTGGAGCAGCGCGCCGACACCTACGCCATGCACTCTCCACTCGCCTTCGCCAATGCGCTCTACCGCCGCGCCCATCGCCCGCATGGCAGCGGCAGTCGCCAGCACGTCCTCGCCTTCGAGCAGGCCGGTGATGCGGCTCTCGCCCACGGCCAGCGCGGAGAGCATGATCGCCCGGTGGCTGATCGACTTGTCGCCGGGCACCCGGATCGTGCCCTTGAGCGGGCCTGAAGGGAGGAAGCGGCGCGGGCGCATCAAGGCAGGATCGGACGAGCTCACGGCGAGGGACAAGGACCTTCTTTCAGGGAAAAGCGCGGCGGCTTTTGACAGCGCGCAAAGGCTATGGCAAGGCGCGCGCCCTGAATAGGGCTGAACCCTTGCATCGGGGCGCGGTCATACCCATCAAACGTTTTTCCCGGTCCGGGGCCAGTCGCCCCAAGGCCGTCCAATCGAAGGTATATTCATGGTCAAGGCTGAATGGGGCACCAAGCACAGCTGCCCGAAATGCGGCACCCGCTTCTATGACCTCGGCAAGGACGATCCGGTCACCTGCATCGAGTGCAAGAACCAGTGGTATCCCGAGCCCGTGCTGAAGACCAAGCAGCCGATCCCGTTCGAGGAGGCCGAGAAGAAGAAGGCCGAGGAAGAAGATACGGATCTCGACGACGAGGATCTGGATATCGATGAGGACGGCGATTCGCCGGACAACGATGTCGATCTCGGCGGCGACGACGATCTCGGCGTCACGCGCACCAGCGACGACGACGACAACGACACCTGATTTGGCCTGGCGGCATTGTCGGTGCGGCGGGGGTGCAAAAGTCTCTTGCCAAGCCGCGGCGTCGCTACTAGATGGCTGCCTCCCGGCACATGCGACGGCATGGGCCGGGCACCGGCTGGACCTCCCAGGACCTGCCGGAAACTGAATGGCACGGGGCCTTAGCTCAGCTGGGAGAGCGCTACAATGGCATTGTAGAGGTCAGCGGTTCGATCCCGCTAGGCTCCACCATTCGGACATGATGCGGTGATATCTGGTCCCCGCCGATAGCTTTCGGCCGGCATCAAATCTCACCATATCTTGCAAGTCGAAAGGCTTGTTCGGGGTGAAAAGAGTACACGCTGGCTGACGAGGTTTCGTCCGCCGGCGTTTTTGGCGTTTTATTCAGTGCGGGAGCGCGCGGACATGTTCGACAACCTGTCAGACCGCCTCGGCGGCGTATTCGACAAGCTGCGTGGGCGTGGTGCGCTCAACGAGCAGGACGTTCGTGACGCCATGCGCGAGGTGCGCGTCGCGCTGCTCGAAGCCGACGTCGCCCTGCCGGTCGCGCGCCGCTTCATCGATTCGGTAACCGAGAGGGCCGTCGGCCAGTCGGTGCTGCGCTCGGTCACGCCGGGCCAGCAGGTCGTCAAGATCGTCAACGACGAACTGGTCGAGATGCTGGGCGGCGAGCAAGTTGCCGACCTCGATCTGAATGCCGCGCCGCCGGTCGTCATCATGATGGTCGGCCTGCAAGGCTCGGGCAAGACCACCAGCACGGCCAAGCTCGCCAAGCTGCTGAAGGACAAGCAGGGCAAGAAGCCGATGATGGCCTCGCTCGACGTCAACCGTCCGGCGGCGCAGGAGCAGCTCAAGGTGCTGGGCGAGCAGACCGGCGTCATCACCCTGCCGATCGTGCCCGGCCAGATGCCGGTCGATATCGCTCGCCGCGCCATCGAATCGGCGAAGTTGCAGGCAATCGACGTGCTGCTGCTCGATACGGCGGGCCGTCTCCACGTCGATCAGCAGTTGATGGACGAGATGAAGGCCGTCTCGGCCATCTCGGCTCCCAAGGAAACGCTGCTGGTGGTCGATTCGCTCACCGGTCAGGACGCGGTCAATGTCGCGCAGAGCTTCGGCGGCGAAGTGGACCTTACCGGCGTTATCCTCACTCGCATGGACGGCGATGCGCGTGGCGGTGCGGCGCTTTCGATGCGGGCTGTCACCGGCAAGCCGATCAAATTTGCCGGCACCGGCGAGAAGCTCGACGCGATCGAGCCGTTCCATCCCGGCCGCGTCGCCAGCCGCATCCTTGGCATGGGCGATATCGTCTCGATCGTTGAGAAGGCGGCCGAGACGATCAAGGAAGAAGACGCCGAACGCCTCGCCAAGCGCATGGCCAAGGGCGAGTTCGACCTCAACGACCTGCGCACCCAGCTCAAGCAGATGCAGAACATGGGCGGCCTCGGCATGCTGGCGGGCATGATGCCCGGCATGAAGAAGGCCAAGCAGGCGATGGCCGCGGCCAACATGGACGACAAGGTGCTGGTCCACATGGACGCGATCATTGGCTCGATGACGCCCAAGGAGCGCGCCCGGCCCGAACTGATGAACGCCAAGCGCAAGAAGCGCGTCGCGGCTGGCTCCGGCACCGAGGTGCAGGACGTCAACAAGCTGCTCAAGATGCATCAGGAAATGGGCCGCGCGATGAAGCAGATCAAGAAGATGGGCGGCCTCAAGGGGCTGGGCTCGCTGTTCGGCGGCGGCGGCATCGATGCGGCCATGCCGGGGTTGACTGGCGGGCCGGGCGGCCTGCCACCCGACATTTCGAAATTACTCAAGAAATAAAGATATTTGCATTTCAGATTTCATAAGGAAGGTTAATCACAATGGCAGTTGCAATTCGTCTCTCGCGCGGCGGCGCCAAGAAGCGTCCGTACTACCGCATCGTCGTGGCCGACAGCCGCTCGGCGCGTGACGGCAAGTACCTGGAGCAGATCGGCACCTACAATCCCCTGCTCGCCAAGGACAATCCGGAGCGCGTGAAGCTCAACGAAGAGCGTGCGCGTTACTGGATCGGCGTCGGCGCGCAGGCGTCTGACCGCGTGGCCCGCTTCCTCGACGCTGCCGGCATCAAGGAACGTGCTGCCCGCAACAACCCGAACAAGGCCGAGCCGGGCGACAAGGCCAAGGAACGTGCCGAAGAGAAGGCTGCGAAGCTGGCCGAGGCCGAAGAAGCCGCCAATGAGGCCAAGGACGCCGAAAGCGATTCGACCGGTTCGGTCAAGAGCGAGGACACCGCCGAGGCCGTTGCCGAAGCAGTCGCTGACGAGGTTCCTGCCGATGCGAGCGCCGAAGACGCCGCCGCCATCGCCGAGGAAGTTTCCGAAGGCGGTCCGGCTGCCGAAGAAGGCGGCGAGGAAAAGGCTGAAGGCTAAGAGGGCGGCATGGACCGGCCCGTCACGCTTGCCGTCATCACCGGCGCGCACGGCGTAACGGGCGAGATTCGCCTCAAGCTGTTTGGAGAAGGCGTGGGCTCGCTCAAGCGATTCCGCGCCTTCAACGATTCTGCCCTGACGCTCTCCAAGCTGCGCGATGACGGCAAGGGCGGGGCAATCGCCCGCTTCGCCGAAGTCACCGACCGCAACAAGGCCGAGGCGCTTCGCGGCACTGAACTGACCGTGGCGCGCTCGGCCCTGCCGCCGCTTGAGGAAGGCGAATACTACCACGCCGATCTGGTCGGCCTTGCCGCCGTGTCCGACGCAGGCGATGCGCTCGGCAAAGTGGTTGCCGTTGAAAACTATGGCGCGGGCGACATACTCGATATCGAAAAGCCGGACGGCAAACGCTTCATGGTGCCGATGATCGAGGCTGCCGTCCCCGAATGGAATGCCGAGCGGGTCATGGTGACCGCTGCTTTTGCAGGGGACTGACGGATGTCGGAACAGGACGTGCCAAACAGCGAACCTGCGCAAAGGGCCGCAATCTCGGTCGATCCGCTCACGGTTTGCGGTCTTGCGCTGCTGCTGATGCCCTTGCTGACGATGTGGCACGAGCAGGTCGGTCATGCCGGAACATGCCTTGCCACGGGCGGGCAGCTTGTCGCTACTTCTGCCTTCTATGTGGATTGCCACAGCCTCGGGGCCGCGGCCAGTCGTCTCGTCTCGGTTGCCGGTCCTCTTGCAGACCTGCTGGGCGCGCTTGTGGCGTATGGCATCTGGAAGCGGGTGCGCGGCGATCTGGCGCGGCTGGTCTGGTGGTATGTGTGGATCGACCTGGCTTTCACGGCGTCGGGCTACCTGCTGTTTTCCGGCGTGCTCGGCCTCGGCGATCTGGCGCCCGGAGAGGAAGGCGGGCTCGGCCAGCTGCCTTATCCCGAAGCGATACGGATCGGTTCGAGCCTGACCGGCGGCTTCGCCTATTTCCTGATCGTCAAACTTGGCATCGCCACGCTTTCGCAGATGATCGGCAAGGGACCGGAAACGCGCAAGGCCAGGCGCACGATTGCGCACCTGTTCTATGGCATGGTCGCCGTGGCGGCCTTGATCGCCAGTCTGCCCAATCCGGCCGGCCTGTTCATCACTCTGGCTTCGGCGGGGGCTGCGAATATCGGCGGGCGCGCTGGCTTCGTCTCGATCGGCTATGCAACGCGGCCCGGCGAAGCGCGAGGCTTTGTCGTGACGCGGAGCTGGCCGATATTCGCCCTGGGCGCACTTGCAACCGCGATCTTCGCTGTGGTCCTGGGCCCGACGATCAAGTTCACGAAATAGCCCGGAGCTGGCCGGACCATGACCTTCGCCGCCACCGTCCTCACGCTCTATCCCGAGATGTTTCCGGGGCCGCTTGGCGTGTCGCTGGCGGGCAGGGCGCTGGAAGAACGGCGCTGGTCGCTCGATACGGTCCAGATCCGCGATTTCGCGAGCGACAAGCACCGCACCGTGGACGATACGCCCGCAGGCGGCGGTGCGGGTATGGTGCTCAAGGTCGACGTGCTTGCTGCGGCGATAGATCATGCGCGCAGCCTTCAACCGGACTGTCCGGTCCTTGCCATGACCCCGCGCGGCAAACCGCTGACGCAGGAGCGGGTGCGCGAACTGGCGTCAGGGCCGGGAGTGACAGTCCTGTGCGGCCGATTCGAGGGCTTCGACGAGCGCATCTTCGCGGGCCGCGAGGTCGAGGAGGTTTCCGTCGGCGATATCGTCCTGTCAGGCGGCGAACCCGCTGCGCTGATGCTGCTCGATGCCTGCGTGCGCCTGCTGCCCGGCGTCATGGGCGCGGTGGATAGCGGAACCGAGGAATCGTTCGAGAACGGCCTGCTCGAATATCCGCACTACACCCGCCCGGTCGAATGGGAGGGGAGTTCGATACCCGACGTGCTCCGCTCCGGCGACCACGCGAAGATCGCGGCGTGGCGCAAGGAGCGCAGCGAAGAGGATACGCAGGCGCGCCGGCCCGATCTGTGGGATCGCTTCAACCGGAAGTAAGACTACCGCTCAGCGCGGCGTATCGGCCTTGTCCGCACCTTTGTACTTGAGCAGGATCCACGGAACCTTCTGGTTGTCGAATTCGAGCCTGCTCGCCTGATGGGTGAAGGGTGGCATGTGATCGCCCACGATCAGGATGTCGGTCGGCGGGAAATCGGGCTTCGAGACGACCTTGGCGAGCGAGTTCGCCGTATTGTCCCAGATCGAGAACAGGCGGCAGATCATCGGGAAATCGGCGTCCAGCTTCGCGCCCAGCGAGTGACAGTGTTTCGTCTTGAGTGCGTCGTTCTCGACGATCGGCAGGTGCGAATTCAGCGTCAGCCAGTAGGCGAACTGCGGTCCCTTGTTCTTCGCGAAGTCCCTGGCGATCAGGCTTGGCACGTCGCTGTCGCAAGGACCGGAAAACACGCTGGGGCAGTAGTGCAGGCCGCGCGCCATCATCTCGTCGTAGAACGTCATGTTCTGGATTCCGATGAGGGGATACCAGCGTTCCCGCTCGAAGAAGGCCGAGTGATAGGCGTGATAGGACGAGGTGCGATAGCCGCGCTTGGCGAGGATTGCCGGCAGGCAGTTCGGCTGCGGCGTCTTGAGTTCGCCATAGTCGCCCCAGCGCTCGCACAGTTCGCGCATTTCGCCGCTGGTGGTCGAGCCGTAGAACTGGGTATCGCCGTGGCTGATTTCGTATTTGGCGGCCAGTTCCGGGCGCTGCCAGATCTTGTTGAACCGGGCCTGCAGGGCTGCATCGCGGGGCTGGCCCATTGCCTCGACCACGACGACCATGATGTTCGTCTTGCCGTCGGCGAGCGCAAGCAGGTTCGTCTGGCTCGAAGCGGAATCGAACGGTGCGTCCGCCGGAGCGAGCCGCGAATAGGCGCCCCTGGCTTCGCGCGAGATGACGAAATCGCCAGCGGTCAGGGTTATCACGGTCAGCACCGCGACAAGCGCGGACGCCGAAGTCTTGAAATTGTTGCCCTGACGCAGCAGCCAGACCGCGGCGCCGCAGGTGAGCAGCAGCATCACGGCGCCGACGATGTATTCCTTCGAATTGGCCGGATTGAGGTCCAGCACCAGCGGTGCGACTTCCATGACCAGCGAGATGTGCATGTTGAACATGCGTCCGATGAACGACAGCACGAGGTAGGTCATCGTGATCGCGAAGACGGGCAATTGCACCCAGAACGGAAAGCGTCGGGCGAAAAGGCCGACGAGGCCTGTGACCGCGATGTCGAAGAAACGGGGTGGTCCGCCCATCAGCGTAACCGGCAGAAACGGCAGCAGGGGCATCATGACCCAGCCCGCCAGCCAGTTCAGCAGGGCAGACAGCTCCGTTTTCCCGGAAAGGAGTGACGGTTTGCGGGATTCGGCAACTTCCAGGGCGAGTGCGTCGGTCATAACGTCTCCTTGCCTGCCGCTGTGCCCTAGTTTGGTTAACGATGGCTTATCGCCAATGCGAATGTCGCACATGATCGCGATGCCGCGCCGGGCAAGCATGCCCCTTGCATTCCGCGGCTTCCCGGCGTAATGGCCGCGCCTTCGAGCGGTGGCGGAGAGTCGTTTTGTGACGACATTTTGCCGGCCCGCTCACTACCCGACCGTTCTGACGGGAAGGGCGCACGATCCCCGAAGTGCTGCGATCGGGGGATCATGTGGACACAATCGGTTACGCAGGCCGGGCCTTTGGGAGCGTCGCAGTGATGCTCGGGACCAGCCTGCCTCTGGCGCGCGGCGTGAAACAGAAGGACGTGGACCAGTGAACCTGATCCAGCAGATCGAGGCCGAGGAAATTGCCAAGGCCGGCAAGGACATTCCGGAATTCCGCCCGGGCGACACCCTGCGCGTCGGCGTGAAGGTCGTCGAAGGCACGCGCACCCGCGTGCAGAACTTCGAAGGCGTGTGCATCGCCCGCGCAAACCGGGGCATGGGCTCCAACTTCACCGTGCGCAAGATCAGCTTCGGTGAAGGCGTCGAGCGCGTTTTCCCGCTCTATTCGCCGAACCTCGACAGCATCACCGTGGTCCGCCGCGGCGTCGTGCGTCGCGCGAAGCTCTATTACCTGCGCGGCCGTACCGGCAAGCGCGCTCGTATCGCCGAGCGCAAGGTCACGCGCACCGAGGAATCGGTCGCAGCCGAATAAGATCATCGCTGCGGGTATGATGCTCGCTGACATGGCAACAAGCGGAAGGGCGGTTCGGTATCGAGCCGCCTTTTTGCCAGGTGGCGTCCATGACTGACCCCGCATCACCCGACGACCGGCATGTGCTGGGCCTGCCCGGCGCATGGGCCATGGCAGTCGGCGGCATGATCGGGGGCGGGATCTTCTCGACGCTCGGGGTCGTCATTTCGGTTGCTGGACACTGGGCCTGGACGAGTTTCCTGGTCGGCGGCCTGATCGCGCTGGCGACCGGGCAGTCCTACTCCTCGCTTACCAGGACAATCGACGAGGCAGGCGGGCTTTACACCTTCCTGCATCATCTCGGCCTGAAGCGCCTTGCGACATTGGCGGCATGGGTGCTGGTGATCGGCTATACGCTTACCGTGGCCGTCTATGGCTTCACCTTCGGTGCCTATGCCTCGCATGCTCTCGGCACGGATGGCTGGGTCCGGTCCTTCGCTGCGGTCGGCGCGATCGGAGTGCTTGCAGCGATCAATCTCATCGGCGCGCGAGAGGCGACGGTGATCGAACTCGTGGCCGTCTGGGGAAAGCTGGCGATCCTGTTGGGCCTTGCAGGCATAGGGCTGTGGAACTGGGCGCCGGAGCGGCTGGTGCTCGATCCGAACCAGCCGGTGACCGTGGTCGGGGCCATGGTCGGGGCGGGGGTGGTCTTCATGGCCTACGAAGGCTTTCAGCTTCTCAGCTACGACTATGACGAGATGAAGGATCCGCCACGCGTGATCGGGCGGGCCATGCCGCTCGCGATCCTTGTCACCATGGCAGTCTATATCCTCGTGGCGCTCGGCACGCCGATGCTCGTGCCTGCGCGCGAGATCGTCGGGCAGGAGGAAATATCGCTCGCTGCCGCAGGGCACGCGGCGGCGGGGCAGGCCGGGCTGGTCGCCGTCACCATCGCTGCGATCTTCTCCACCTCGTCGGCCATCAACGCGACTGTCTTCGCGACGGCGCGGCTTGCTCACAAGGCGGCCAGCGACGGGCAATTGCCGGACCTGTTCGCGCGCGAGAACGAGGCTGGCGTGCCGTGGGTCGGCACCGTGCTGATTTCCTGTGTCGCTGCGGTTCTGGCAGTATTCGGCGGCATCGCCAGCCTGGTCGAGAGCGGCAGCTTCGTCTTCCTGATCGTGTTCGGCGCGGTAAATGCCATTGCCCTGCACCAGCGGGTCGGGCTTCGCTGGGCGTCGTGGATCGGGCTGCTGGGATCGGCCGGTGCGGCGCTGGCCCTACTCGCCTATCTCACGGGCTGGGTATGACCTTGTCATGAGCGAGGCGCAGGGCTAACGCGCCGCAGGGCCGAAACCGGCCAATCACGAAGGATTTGAGACAATGGGTTATCGGGTGGCCGTGGTCGGCGCGACGGGGAATGTCGGGCGCGAAATGATGGCGATTCTGGCCGAGCGCGAATTCCCCTGCGACGAGATCGCGGCAGTCGCCTCTCCGCGCTCCACTGGTACCGAGATCGAGTTCGGCGAGACCGGCAGGATGCTCAAGGTGAAGAACATCGAGCATTTCGATTTCACCGGCTGGGACATCGCGTTGTTCGCCGCAGGCTCCGGCCCGACGAAGTTCTATGCGCCCAAGGCCGCCTCGCAGGGCTGCGTGGTGATCGACAACTCCTCGCTCTATCGCATGGACCCGGACGTGCCGCTGGTCGTGCCCGAGGTGAACCCGGACGCGATCGACGGTTACAAGGCGAAGAACATCATTGCCAATCCCAACTGCTCGACTGCGCAGATGGTCGTCGCGCTCAAGCCGCTGCACGATGCAGCGACGATCAAGCGCGTGGTCGTCTCGACCTATCAGTCGACTTCCGGCGCGGGCAAGGCAGGCATGGACGAGCTGTTCGAACAGAGCCGCGCGATCTTCGTCGGCGATCCGGTCGAACCGAGGAAGTTCACCAAGCAGATCG
>JAGREN010000096.1:16483-38660 GCA_020446505.1 Novosphingobium sp.
GACGGGTCCACCAAGGAAGAGTGGAAGATGGTCGTCGAGACCAAGAAGATCATGGACCCCAAAATCAAGGTGACGGCGACCTGCGTGCGCGTGCCGGTGTTCGTCGGCCATTCCGAATCGATCAACCTGGAGTTCGAGAAGGAGCTTTCGGCGCAGCAGGCGCAGGATATCCTGCGCGAAGCGCCCGGCGTGATGCTCGTCGACAAGCGCGAGGACGGCGGATACGTCACCCCCGTCGAGTGCGCGGGCGACAGCGCGACCTATGTCAGCCGCGTGCGCGAGGATCCGACCGTGGAGAATGGCCTCGCGCTGTGGTGCGTGTCCGACAACCTCAGGAAGGGCGCTGCGCTCAATGCCGTGCAGATCGCCGAACTGCTCGGACGGCGGCACCTCAAGAAGGGCTGATTTTCGCTGAAGCGGGAGGTCCGGCGTGATCGAAAGCCTGATTGCCCGCTACGGCCTCTTCGCACTGTTCCTCGGCGCCGCGTTCGAGGGAGAGACGGTCGTCGTGATCGGTGGCATCATGGTCCACCGCGACCTGTTGCCGTTCCTGCCGGCCATCGCGGTTGCTGCCTGCGGTTCCTTCATCGCCGACCAGATCTTCTTTTGGATCGGCCGTCGTCATCGCGACCACCGTTTCGTCGTGCGGATGAAGCGGCGGCCCGCCTTTGCGCGCGCCGTGGCCGCGTTCGAGCGGCATCCGGTGGCTTTCACCTTCGCGTTCCGCTTCCTCTATGGTCTGCGCACCGTCAGCCCGATCGCCATCGGCACCACCAGGCTGACCACGGCCCGGTTCGTCACCATCAACGCGGTGGCCGCGCTGGCCTGGGCCGCGACTTTCATCCTGCTCGGCTACTGCTTCGGCCATGCCTTCGAGGCGGCATTCGGCGAAGCGCGCTCGCTCGGGCTGGTCGTGGTGGTCGCCTTGCTCCTATTCGGCATCGGCACGCTGATCGTGCGATGGGTAAGGAGCCGGTTAGGGAGTAAGGACACCTGATCCGCTTGATTTCGCGCAAGGCGATACAGATTTTCCCCGTCTAGTGCGGGTGCGAAGGAGACGAATCATGGCAAAAAGCAATTTCAAGGACTGGCCGGGTATGGCCAAGGCGCTCAATCCGGCGGTGGGCGAGCTGCACAAGTCCGCCCCCGGCGCGATGAAGGCGTTTCACGAGATGGGCGCTGCCGCGCTAGAGCCGGGCGCGCTCGATGCGAAGACCAAGGAACTGATGGCCGTCGCCATCTCCGTTGCCGTGCGCTGCGACCCTTGCGTCACCTACCACGTCGCCGCCGCGCGCAAACAGGGCGCGAGCCGCGAGGAAATTTCCGAGACGATGGCGCTGGCGATCTACATGGGGGCAGGGCCCTCTGCCATGTATGCGGCGCAGGCGCTCGAAGCCTTCGATCAGTGGGACGAGGACTTTACCGCGCGCGGCAAATGAACCGCCAAAAGGCCGCGAACGGCTTCAGGCTGGCTTGCTCGGCGGTTTGAGGAAGATCAGCAGCGGCACCATGATGAGCGTCGCCCAGAACATCAGGTAATAGTCGTCGACATAGGCGACCATTGCGGCTTGCCGGGTCACCTCGGCATTGACCATGCTCATCGCCGCATCGCCAAGCGACTGCAGGCGATCCAGCGAACTGACGTCGATCAGCGAGCCGCCGGACTGGCCGGTTATATGCCCGGCAATGTCCGCATGACTGATCTGCATGTTGCGCGCGAGCGCCACCGTGACGACCGAAATGCCGATCGAGGAGCCTACTCCGCGGAACAGGTTCATGATGCTCGACGCTTCGGTTCGCTGGCTTGGCGGCAGGGTCGAAAAGGCAAGGATGTTGATCGGAATGAACACGAGGCCGAAGCCGAGGCCCTGAACGAACGAGGTCACGATGATGGTGGTGGCGTCCACGTCAAGCGACCAGCGCGCCATTTCTCTCAACGAGACGGCGGTAAACAACATGCCGGATCCCATGACGATGCGCAGGTCCACGCCGCGCCTGGTCAGCAGGCCACCGACCTGCGTGCTGACGACCGAGCCAAGGCCGCGCGGCATCAGCACCAGGCCCGTGCCCATCACCGTGTAGCCCAGCAGATTCTGCATCATCGGCGGTATCAGCGCGAGGGTGGAGAACAGGATCGCGCCCAGGATAATCATGAAACTCGTCGCCAGCGCGAAGTTCCGGTCCTTGAACAGTTCCAGGTTGAGCAGCGGGTTTTTCGATTGCTTGAAATGGATCGCCGTTATCCAACCGGCACAGATCGCGAGACCGGTGTAGATCCACGATTCGCCCGAATCGTACCAGTCGATATGGTTGCCGCGGTCGAGCAACAGTTGCAGCGCCGCCAGCGCGAGCGAAAGCCAGACAAAGCCGAACAGGTCGAACTTGCGTGCCGGGCCCTTGCGGTCGGGCAACTGGGTGAGAAGGATCAGGAAGGCAATCAGGCCCACCGGCAGGTTGATGTAGAAAACGAAGCGCCAGTTCCAGTTCTCGGTCAGCCAGCCTCCCACGAACGGACCGATGACCGGGCCGAGCATCATGCCCGTGCTCCAGATCGACATGACCGTGGCATGGCGGCTTGGCTTGGTCGTATCGAGCATGAAGCTCTGGCTAAGCGGGGCCATGAAGGCGCCGAATATGCCCTGCAGGATGCGGAAAAAGACCATCTGCTCGAGGTTCTGGGCAAGCCCGCACAGCACCGAGGAGAAGATGAAGGTCGCGATCGAGATCAGGAAGAGCTGGCGACCGCCGATCCGGTCCGACAGCCAGCCGGTCAGCGGCGTCGCGATGGCAGATGCGATGATGTAGCTGGTCAGCACCCACGTCACCGATTCCGGCGTTGCGCCAAGCGCCGACTGCATGTGGGGGATCGCGACATTGGCGATGGTCGTGTCGAGTATCTGCAGCAGCGAGGCCAGCATGACGCCGAAGATGACGAGTCCGTGGTTTTCGACTGGCAGGCTCGCCACATCCGTCGTCTGGCCGCCCATCATCGGCACACTTGCCGGTTCGACCGCTGCGTCGCTCACGCCTTCTTCTCCGGCTTGATGAGCAACATCAGCGGCACCGAGATGATGGTCAGCCAGAACATCATGTAGAAGTCATCGATATAGGCGACCATCGACGCCTGTCGGGTCACTTCGGCGTTGATCATGGCAAGACCTGCCTCGCCCAGCGCCTGGTAGCGGTCGATCGTGCTGAAATCGATCAGGCCTCCGCCCGATTGCGCGGTGATGTTGGATGCCAGATCCGAATGGCTGACCTGCATGTTGTGCGCGAGCGTGACCGTCGCGAGCGAGACGCCGAACGACGAGCCGAGCGAGCGCGTCAGGTTCATCATGCTCGAAGCATCGGTTCGCTGGCTCGGCTTCAGGTTGGAGAAGGCCACGATGTTGATTGGAATGAAAACCACGCCCGTGCCAAGTCCCTGGAGGAACCCTGCCAGCACGATGTGCCACATGTCCACGTCGAGCGACCAGTGCGCCATCATCCACAGCGACCAAGCGCTGACCAGCACGCCCGATGCCATTGTGAAGCGGATATCCACGCCCTTGCGCATCAGCCATGCGCCTAGCTGGGTGCTGATGATGGTGCCGACCCCGCGCGGCATCAGGGCGATGCCCGTGCCGATCACGGTATAACCCTGCAGGTGCTGGAGCATCGGCGGCACCAGTGCCATCGTCGAGAACACCATGACGCTCAGGGAGATCATGACCGCGAAGGCAATGACGTAGTTTCTGTCCTTGAACAGCGTCATGTCGAGCAGCGGATTGGCCGTCGTCCGAAAGTGCACGGCGGTGATCCAGGCGGCCGAAATGGCCAGCCCCGCATAGATCCATATTTCGAGCGAATCGAACCAGTCGGCGTGATTGCCCCTGTCGAGCATGAGCTGGATCGAGGCCAGGGCGAGCGCCAGCCATGCAAAGCCGAACATGTCGAACCGCCGCTTTGTCTTGGGACGGTTCGGAAGGAAGGCGATCAGCAGGAACAGAGAGATCAGGCCGATGGGCAGGTTGATGTAAAAGACAAACCGCCAGTTCCAGTTTTCCGTCAGCCAGCCGCCGAGCACGGGCCCCATGATCGGGCCGATCATGACCGTCCCGCTCCAGACCGACATGATGTAGGGGTGTCGGCTCGGCTTGGTGGTGTCGAGCATGAAGCTCTGGCTCAGTGGCGGCAGGAATGCGCCGGCAATGCCCTGAAATATCCGGAAGATAACGATTTGCTGGATGTTTTGCGCCGCTCCGCAAAGCATCGAGGCCACGACGAACACGGCGACCCCGCCAATGAAGAGAGGCCGCGCGCCGATCCGCTCGGCCAGCCAGCCCGTCACTGGCGTCGCGACGGCAGCGGCGATCATGTAGCTCGTCAGCACCCATGTGACCGAATCCGTCGTGGCGCCGAGTGAGGACTGGACATGCGGCAGCGCGACGTTGGCGATCGTCGTGTCGATCACCTGCATCAGCGATGCGAGCATCAGGCCAAGGATGGTGAGCGGGTAATTCTCCGTCGGCAGGGCCGGCTCGTCAAACTCCTGTCCGCCCATACGCGCCGCGGGCGCAGGCTCGCCATGCGGCCTGCCAGCGGCATTCGCGCTCGCCACCTATTTCTTCCGGCCGTCGGTGTAGACCGTGACGTGAGTGGAAAGACCGGCGATCAGCGAACGCGGGCTCTTTTCGTCGATGGTGATGCGCACGGGCACGCGCTGCGTCACCTTGACCCAGTTGCCGGTCGCGTTCTGGGCCGGGATCACGGAAAATTCCGATCCGGTGCCAGCGCCGAGATAGGCGACGTGGCCTTTCAGTTCGAGGTCAGGATAGGCATCGAAGGTGATCTTCGCGGGCTGGCCTACCTTCATGTTGGCAAGCTCGGTTTCCTTGAAGTTCGCCTCGATGTAGCTTTCCTTGTTCGCGACGATGGTCAGCACCGGCAGGCCGGTTATCGCCTGCTGTCCGACCTGCAGGCGGTCTGCCTGAGCGACTCGGCCGCCCTTGGGCGCGCGGACTGTTGCTCGCGAAAGGTTGAGCATCGCCGCATCGCGTTGCGCCATGGCGGCGGCAATCTGCGGGTTCTGGCCGGGGACAGCGGCTCCGGTCGCCAGTTTGGCGCGAGCGGCCTGCTGGTCGGCTTCGGCCTGGCGCAGTTGCTCGCGCGCCTGGCTGACGGAATGTTGCGCAGCCTCGTAATCGGCCTTGGTCGTGAAACCGCGCCGCCACAGGGCTTCCTGCCGGGCGAGGGTGGCCTGGGCAAAGGCAATGTCCTCGCGCGCGCCGGAGATGTCGACGCCGGTATAATCGCTGGAATTGGACAGCGCGGTCACGTTTGCCTGGGCCGAGGCGATGGCCGCATTGGCCTGCGCGACCTGAAGTTCGTAGGGGCGGGCGTCGATGCGGAACAGCACCTGGCCTTCCGTGACATCTTGTCCCGACTTGACCAAGACCTGCGAAATCGGCCCGCTCACTTCCGCACCGACCGAAACCTTGTCCTGCCTGAGATAGGCATTGTCGGTCGATACCTTGCCCTGAAGGCTCTGCCAGTAATAGCCGCCGCCCAACAACACCAGCAAAGGCAGGCCGTACATGATAATGCGGCCGCGCCAGCGCTTGGCGCGCGGCGCCGTGGCGGTTTCCGTGTCCGTCACGTCGGTCTCGAATGTCGGATCAGCGTCAGCCATGGGCCACCTGTGCGGACTGCATGTCGGAATTGCCGATCTTGCTCAGCAGACTGGCCAACTGTGTCCTTTCTTCAGCATCCAGAGGTTCGAGAAGGTCGTCGAGCAGGCCTTCCAGCGAGTTTCTCAATTCGTCTGCCGTATCGTGGCATTTCGCTGTCGGGCTGAGCAACCAGGCGCGGCGATCCGCAGGATCGGGCTGCCGGGCGAGCCAGCCGCGCTCTTCCAGGCGGTCAACCATGCGGCACAGCGTGATCGGTTCGACTTCAAGCTCTTCCGCGTAGAACGACTGGCGGGCGAGGGGTTGGCGATCGACCAGCAAGACCAGCCGCGCTTGCGGCCCGGTCAGTTCGTGATCGCGCACGCTATCGTCGAAACGGCGCCGCACGAGGCGCGATTTGTCGACGAGCAGATAGGCCAGATTGTTCATCATCCGCGCCACATAATAAGGATGCTTACTAATTGCAATGGCCTTGCTGCATCCGCGAAATAGAATAGGAAGCAGTTCATGAACACACAGCGGATCGTTTCGTTTGACGGGGTGGAACTGGCAGTGCATCGGCTCGCGCCGAACGGCGGGCAGGGGCGACCCGTCCTGTTGCTCCACGGTCTGTTTTCGAGCGCCGAGGTCAACTGGATCAAGTTCGGTCATGCCCAGAGGCTGGCCGATGCGGGTTTCGAGGCGATCATGCCGGACCTGCGCTCCCATGGCGCCAGCGACGTGCCGCAGGGCGAAGAATCCTATCCCCCCGACGTTCTTGTGAAAGACGCGCTGGCGCTTGCCGATAAGCTGGGTTTGCAGGCGGGCGAGTTCGACCTTGCCGGATTTTCGCTGGGCGCGCGCACGTCGGTGCAGGCAGTCATCGCGGGCCTTCGACCGCGAAAGCTGGTGCTTGGCGGCATGGGCCTGGAGGGGCTTGGCGAATGGCAAAAGCGCAGTGCCTTCTTCATCGACGCCATCAACCGTTTTGACGAAATCCGCTCCGCCGACGATCCGGCCTACATGGCCAAGAGCTTCATGCGCACCATGAAGGTGGACCGTGCCGCCGCGCGGCTACTGCTGCTTTCGGTGCGCGATACACCGCCGTCCGCCCTCGATGGGATCACCATGCCGACCCTGGTTGTCTGCGGGGCCGACGACAACGACAATGGCTCGGCACCCGATCTTGCCGCCGCTCTGCCGGACGCGACCTATGCACAAGTGCCGGGCACGCACATGTCCTCGGTAACCGAGGCCGCCTTTGGCGAGGCAATAGTTTCCTTCCTCAAGGCTTGATTTCGCCGCAATCCTGCGCCAGCACGGCGCCAACAAAAATACATCGGAAGGGTCGCAACCCATGAAGACAAAGACTGTACGGGCCATCGTTTCCTCGATGGCTCTCTCGCTTGCATTGGCGGCAAGCCCGGCCATCGCGGAAGACGTCGAGCAGAAGCCGACGCCCGAAGACGCCAGAGAGTTCATGAAGAATGCCGAAGCCGACTTGCTCGATCTCGCGGTCAAGTCAGGCCGCGCCGAATGGGTCTATGCCAATTTCATCACCGAAGATACCGAGAAGCTGACGGCCGAAGCCGGCGCGCGCTACACCGAAAAGGCAGTGGCCATCGCGATAGAAGCTGCAAAGATGGCAAAAATCGACGGGCTGGATCCGGGCACTGCCCGCAAGCTTTCGATGGTGCGCACCAGCTTTGCGACGCCGGCGCCAGTCGCTCCGGGCGGGGCCGATGCTGTCGCGACGCTGACTGCCAAGATGCAGGGCATCTATGGCAAGGGGCAGGCGACTGTCGGCGGACAGCCGATTTCCGGCAACGACGTCGAGAACCGCATGCTGACCGAGCGTGATCCGGCTCTGCTCAAGGAAATGTGGGCGAGCTGGCATGATAACGTCGGCACGCCGATGAAGGATGATTACGCCAAGTTCGTCGAACTCGCCAACCAGGGCGCGCGCGACCTTGGCTTTGCGGACGCGGGCGCGCTGTGGCGGTCGAACTACGACATGTCACCCGAGGATTTCGCCGCACTTACCGAGCGTCTGTGGCAGGAGGTCAAGCCGCTCTACAACGAGCTTCATTGCTACACGCGCACCAAGCTGAACGAGAAGTACGGCGACGAGGTGCAGGCCGCGACCGGCCCGATCCGCGCCGACCTGCTCGGCAACATGTGGGCGCAGCAGTGGTCGACGATCTATGACATCGTTGCGCCGGAAGGTTCCGGTGACATCGGCTACGACCTCACCAGCCTGCTGGTGAAGAACGGCTATGACGCGCACAAGATGGCCAAGGCTGGCGAGAACTTCTTCTCGTCGCTCGGCTTCGATCCGCTTCCGGAAACCTTCTGGACCCGTTCGCTGTTCGTGAAGCCTGCCGACCGCGAAGTCGTGTGCCACGCTTCGGCCTGGGACATCGACTTCAAGGACGACCTTCGCGTCAAGATGTGCACCAAGATCAACGCCACCGATTTCGATACCTGGCACCATGAACTTGGCCACAACTACTACCAGCGTGCCTACAACAATCTCGATTTCACCTATCAGAACGGTGCGAACGACGGCTTCCACGAGGCCATCGGCGATTTCATCACGCTCTCGATCACGCCCGAATATCTCGTGCAGATCGGCCTGTTGAAGCGGTCCGAGGTGCCTAGCGCCGACAAGGATATTGGCCTGCTGTTGGAAAAGTCGCTCGACAAGGTGGCGTTCCTGCCGTTCGGCCTGCTGATCGACCGCTGGCGCTGGGGCGTGTTCGACGGTTCGATCACGCCAGACAAGTACACCAGCGAATGGGTGCGCCTGAAGAAGGAATATCAGGGCATCGTTCCCCCGGTCGTGCGCACGAGCGCCAATTTCGATCCGGGCGCGAAGTATCACGTCCCCGCGAACGTGCCCTATACGCGCTATTTCCTGAGCTTCATCCTGCAGTTCCAGTTCTACGAAGCCGCCTGCAAGATGGCCGGCTGGAAGGGCCCGCTGCATCGCTGCAGCTTCTACGGCAACAAGAAGGTCGGCGAGAAGTTCAACAAGATGCTCGAGATGGGCGCGTCGAAGCCCTGGCCCGATGCGCTGGAGGCTTTTACCGGCACGCGCGAAATGAGCGGGAAGTCCTTGATCAAATACTTCGCGCCGCTCTCGGCCTGGCTGAAGAAGCAGAACGCCGGAAAGAAATGCGGGTGGTGATCTGATAGCGAAGGGGGCGGTTGGAAGATCGCCCCCTTTGCGCTCAGTTTATGACGCCGGAATTTCGAAGATCGGTTGAATCTATGCCGAATTCGGCAAGAATTTCATCGGTATGTTCTCCATACTTTGGGCCGCGCCTTAATTGGCCAACCGGCTTTTCGTCGAACTGAAGCGGGGTCACGGCCATCATGTAATCCGGAGACTCCGGGGCGCCCACCGGTGCGACGAAGCCGTTTATCAATGCCTGCGGGTCCTGCGAGATTTCCTGCGGACTGAAAGCAGGCGCCCAGACGCCCGACATCGGCTCGAGCTTGTCCGCCCATTCCATCATGGTGTGGCGGGCAAAGGTCTCGTCCAGCTCCGCGATCAGCGCCGAGCGATTGACGTAGCGGGCTTTGGGATCGGTAAAGCGCGGATCGTCGATCAGGTCCTGCCGGTCGATATGCTGGCAGAAGTCCGGCCACCATTTCGGCATCAGCAGGCACAGGTTGATCCAGCGGTCGTCGCTGGTGCGATAGGTCATCACCAGCGGATCGAAACTTTCCGAGCGAGGCACTTCGGTCGGCACCCTTGGATTGCCGAGGCTCGCCATTGCGACATGCTGTGAGCTGAGATAGGCGCCCACCGAATAGAGCGAATTGTCGACGATCGAGCCCTTGCCGGTCCGCTCGCGCTTGAACAGGGCGGCGCTGATCGCGCCAGCCATGGTGAGGCCGCCCATCAGGTCGCCATAGGAGGTGCCGGGACCGGGCGGCTCCTTGCCCGGCTTGCTCTGCAGGTAGGCAAGTCCGCCGCGATACCACGTCGTCGCGCCATCGAAACCGCCCTGCGGCGCAAGCGGGCCGAGCAGGCCGTTGCCGGTGCCGCGCGCATAGATCAGCCTGGGGTTGTGTTCGAACAGCGTCTCCGGCTCGATCCCCATCTGCACGCGCGCGTTCTTGCGCAGGTTGGTGATGAACACGTCGGCACTGGCGATCAGCTTGTAGAGCACCTCGCGCCCGGCGTCCTGCAGCAGGTCGAGCGCGATCGAGCGTTTGCCGCGGTTGCCGGCTTCAAAATAGGGATTGTAGCCGCCTGCCTCCAGATTCGGGATGTTGAGCGAGCGCATGGGATCGCCGCCTCCGGTCGTGCGTTCGATCTTGATGACGTTCGCGCCCCAGTCGGCCAGCGCCATGCCGGCAGCCGGCATGAAGGTATGTTCCGAAACCTCGACGACGAGCACGCCCTGCATCACGTCATACATGCTTGAACTCTCCCGATCCTCTGTCTGGCGAAGTCTGGCCTGTCGCTGGCCAAGGCACAAGTGGCTCTAGCGGCCCAGAACGATGCGCCCCATGGTCTGGCGTTGCTCCATCGCTTCGAGCGCTTGCGGCAGGTCCGAGAATGGGACTTCGCCGCCCACGATGGGCCTGATCCTGCCCGCATCGAGCAGCGACAGAAGATGGTCCTGCACGCCTTGGGCAATGTCGGTGGTGGGAGGGTTGAAACGCGGCACCGGCATGCCGCTGGCACCGGCGATCTTCCCGGCAATCTCCGGCGGCGTATAGGCGAGGATCACGCCGACAATATCGAAGTTGCCGAAGCACAGCATCCGGCCATTGACCATCGGGACTTCTTCCGCCTCGATCCCGCTGGCGAAACCCACCACGAGATGACGACCACCCCGGGCGAGACAGCGCAGCGATTGCAGCATGATTTCGCCCCCGACGCCGTCGAAGCAGACGTCGACACCGCGCCCGTCCGTGATTTCCAGTACCGCTTCGGCAAAGTTGCGCTTGCGGTAGTTGATGACGTGATGCGCGCCGAGGCCGCGAGCGAACTCTGCCTTTTCCTCGTTGCCGACCGTGGCAATCACCGTGGCTCCGGCAGCGACGGCAAGCTGGACCGCAGCCGAGCCGACTCCGCCCGCCGCTGCATGGACCAGCACCGTTTCGCCCGCAGCCAGTCGCCCGCGTTCGTGCAAGCCGAGGTGTGCGAGGTGGAAGGGATAGAAGAAGGCCGCAGCTTCGGCGTCGCTCAGTCCGGGCGGAATATTGAAGGTCATCGCAGCCGAAGCGAGCACGAGATCGGCATGGGCGCCAACCGCGCCAAAGCCGCTCGATGTGACCTGACGGCCCAGCCATGCTTCCTGTCCGGGGCCGGTAGCGACGACTTCGCCGACGCATTCCATGCCGAGCGTATAGGGCAGGGGCGGGTTGATCGTGAGGTAGCGGCCATGACAGCCATCGACCTCGTTGTAATTGAGGACGCTGGCGCGCGCCTTGACGACGATCTGGCCGGGGCCGGGGACTGGCTCCTCAGCTTCCACCAATTCGAGCGCGTGGCTCGGCCTGCCGTGACGCACCACTTGCCACGCTCTCATGATCCTGCACCTGCCTGACAATCCATCCAGCTCTCTCCCGGCCCGCTTTTGCCTTTTTCGACAGGGTAGGAGCAGGCTGGTCACTGGCAAGTCGCAAACGCAGGGCGCACAAAAGAAAAGGGGCCGCAAAAGCGACCCCTGATCTCGTGTTTCGCGATGAGGCAGGCTCAGGCCGCGTTGTCGTCCTCTTCGCCTTCCGCAGCCGCTTCCGGTGCGTCGGTGGCGAGGTCAGCGGGGATTTCGCCCGGCTCGATTGCCTCGATGAAGCCGGTCGGAGCGGCTTCTTCCTCGAACATCGCGGCGATGACGTCGATGCCCTGCGCCTGCTGCTCGGCCTCGTCGGGCGAGCGGGCGACGTTGGCCTTGACCGTCACCTGCACTTCGGGGTGCAGCGAAACGGTGACGTCGAACATGCCGATGGTCTTGATGGGCGAGCCCATGATGACCTGGCGCTTGTCGATGTCGTGGCCCTGCTCGGCAAGACCGGCAACGATGTCACGCACGTTGACCGAACCATAGAGCTGGCCCGAGTTCGACGAAGACCGGATCAGGACGATCTCGGCACCCGCGATCTTCTCGCCAAGCTTCTCGGCGTCGACGCGGCGGTTGGCATTTTCCTGCTCAAGCCGTTCGCGATTGGCCTCGAAGACCTTCTTGTTGGCTTCGTTGGCGCGCAGCGCCTTCTTGTTGGGGAGCAGGTAGTTGCGAGCGTAGCCGTCCTTGACGGAAACCACGTCGCCGATACCGCCGAGCTTCTCGACGCGCTCCAGAAGAATGATATCCATTGTGCGCGCTCCTTACTTCACGATGTAGGGCAGCAGGCCCAGGTGACGGGCGCGCTTGATCGCCTGCGAGAGCTCACGCTGCTTCTTGGCGGACACGGCGGTGATGCGGCTCGGAACGATCTTGCCACGCTCGGACATGAAGCCCTGAAGCAGGCGCACGTCCTTGTAGTCGATCTTCGGCGCGTTCTTTGCGGAGAACGGGCAGGTCTTGCGGCGGCGGAAAAAGGCGCGGGCCATCAGTCGTTCTCCCTTTCGCGACGACCGCGGCGTTCGCGGTCCTGCTTGCGCATCTGAGCCGAGGGGCCTTCTTCCAGCTCATCCACGCGGATGGTCAGGAAGCGGATCACGTCCTCGTTGATCGAAGTCTGACGCTCGAGTTCGGCGACGACGCCGGCAGGCGCGTCGATGTTGAGCATCACATAGTGCGCCTTGCGGTTGCGCTTGATCTTGTAGGCAAGATTCTTGAGGCCCCAGGTCTCGGTCTTCATGACCTTGCCCGCGTTTTCCTCGATAATGCCGGTGGCGGTTGCTGCCAGCGCATCGACCTGCGCCTGGCTGAGATCCTGGCGCGCCAGGAATATGTGCTCGTAAAGCGGCACGCGCTTTCCTTTCATGTCCATGCCGATCGCTGGCTTGTCGCCACCATGGCGGGGCCCCTCCGGCTTTCTGCGTTCCCTGCGGTTTAGCAGGAAGCGGCGGCCTTTAGCGCAATCGGCGGCAATTGCAAGGCTGTTCAGGAGCCATGCTTTGCTGCAAGCGTTCGGCAAGCTGCGGCTCGAATTCGGCCGCGCGCGTTGTGGAAAGGTCCATCCATGCCATCCGGCCTCGTAGCCCTGCTTGACGATATTTCGGTGATCGCCCGCGCTGCGGCGGCCTCGATCGATGACGTCGGCGTTGCCGCGACCAAGGCAGGCTCGAAGGCTGCTGGCGTGGTTATCGACGATGCTGCGGTGACGCCGAGCTACGTTACCGGGCTCTCGCCGGCCCGCGAGCTGCCGATCATCGCCAAGATCGCGCTTGGCTCGTTTGGCAACAAGCTGCTGATCCTCCTGCCCGGCGCCTTGATCCTCAGCGAGTTCCTGCCTGCCGCGATCATCTGGATCCTGATGCTCGGTGGTTCCTTCCTGTCCTACGAAGGTGCGGAAAAGGTGATGGAAAAGCTTGGCGGAGAGCGCCATGGCGACACCCTCGAGGACGAGATTTCAGACCCCGTCGCGTTTGAAAAGGCGCGCGTTTCCGGGGCGGTTCGCACCGACCTGATCCTTTCTGCGGAGATCATGGCCATTACCCTGAACGAAGTGGCGGCAGAAACACTGCTGACCCGCGCCGGGGTGCTGGCTCTGGTCGGCATCGTCATGACAGTGGCCGTCTATGGCGCGGTGGGTCTGATCGTGAAGATGGACGATGTCGGCCTGCATCTCGCCAAGCGAGCAAGTGCGGCGGCCAAGGTCACGGGCCGGTTCCTGCTGCGCGCCATGCCGATCCTGCTGAAAGCGCTATCGAGCATCGGTACGGTGGCGATGCTGTGGGTCGGCGGCGGCATCGTGCTGCATGGCCTGCACGAGATCGGCCTGCATGGCCCCTCCGATTGGGCGCATGGGGTGCAGCACGGCATCGAACAGGCTGCGGGTGCGTTGGGCGGCGTGCTGGGCTGGATCAGCTATGCCGGAATTTCGGCGCTGTTCGGACTGGTTCTGGGCGCAATCATTGCCGTGGTCCTGCACAAAGTGCTGAAGATCGGCGCACATTAGGCGGCGTGGACGAATTCCACACCGCCTAGCCGCCCAGATCGACGTCCACCTGTTCCACGATTCTGACTTTCGTGCGTGAAATGTCCATCAGCCGCGCGCTGCTGGCCTCGCGTTCGGGCGTGTTGAACGCGGGCGAGGCCATGTCGCGGTTCATCGTCGCCATGTCGGGCCAGCCCAGTTCGACGATCCCGTCGCAGTCGATGGCTTCGCCGTGAGGTGATGTGTCTGCGCCCGGAACCGGGAAACTGCCGCAATAGTGGATGAGGCCGGGCAGCAGCTTTTTTACCAGCGGTGCGTGGACATCTTCCCAATAGGCACGGAATTCTTCGGGGCTGAGCGACGGATTGCGGAACAGCAGCGACACCGATTTTATCATCCTGCTTTCCTCTCCAGTCGTTGCAGTATGTCCCTGGCGAATGCGGTGAGCGTATCGTCCCGGGCGCCCATCACCACCACCCGGTCGCCCGGACTGGCGATCTCGGCAATATGCGCGCCGCAATCGTCTCGCGACGGGATATGGAGCGCCTGTCCGCCCGCATCCGCGATCATTTTGACGATCCGCTCGCTGCCTTCGGAGCGGTCGACTGTGCCGCCGAAATAGACCGGATCGCAGAACAGCGTCAGGTCGTCGGGGCCAAGCTCGCGCGCGAAGGTTTCGGCCAGTTCGTGGCCCATCTGGCGCAGCGGGCCGTAGCCGTGCGGCTGAAAGAAAGCGATGACGCGACCGGGATGGGCCTTCAGCGTGCGCAGGGTCGCGGCGCATTTTTCCGGGTTGTGACCGAAATCGTCGATCACGGTCACGCCCTGCTTGCTCGTGCCGATGATGTCGAAGCGGCGAGCCAGCCCCCTGTAGCCAGCCAGCGCCTCGACTGCGGCGGCGACGGGTACACCTGCCGCTGCCGCTCCCGCGATGGCGGCGAGCGCATTGGAGAGGTTATGCCGCCCTGGCACTTCGAGCGTGAGGGGGTGTTCGCTGCCATCGTGCCGGTCGACGATGAGCGCCGCCTGCCGGGTCGGTCCGTCGGCCACGGAACCGGGCACCACGCCGATCTGCGCCTTTTCCTGCTCGATGCCGAAAGTGATGACCTTGTTGGCGCGGCCCAGCAGCGCCAGCGCCTCGGCATCGTCAGCATTGATGGCCGCAATGCGGCTGCGTTCGAGGAAATCGCCGAACAGCGCGCGCAGTTCTTCCATCGACTTGTGATCGAGGCTGACGTTGAGCAGCACGCCAACCGCCGGACGGTAGAGTGCGATAGATCCGTCACTCTCGTCCACTTCGCTCAGATACATCGCCTGCGAGCCGACCACGGCGCTGGCAAGCGGCCGCTCTGGCGTGACGAAGTTCTTCATCACAGCGCCGTTCATGATCGTCGGTTCGCGGCCTGTCGCCTGAAGGATCCAGCCGAGCATGCCGGTGACAGTCGACTTGCCGCTGGTGCCTGCGACGGCCAGTCCTGCGCCCGAGGTGTTGAACAGGATCGAGTTCAGTTCCGCGCGGCTGAGGCGCAGGCAGCCAAGCTCGGCGGCGCGGCGCACTTCGGGTACGGTATCCTCTACGGCGGCTGAGGCGACCAGAACCTGATCCTTCGACACCACGCCGCTGCCGTCCTGTGGGAACAGCGTGAAACCCTGCGCTTCGAGTGCGGCGAATTTCTCCGGCGTGCGGCCCTGATCGCGGCTGCGGTCAGACCCGGCGACGTTTGCGCCGCGCCCGGCAAGGATCTGGGCGAGCGGCAACATGCCGGAGCCGCCGATACCGCAAAAGAAAAAGGATCGGGAAAGCAGGTCCTGCGCGGAAGGCATGTCAGTCATGGCCGTGGCCTATGCGCCCTCTCGCCACGAAGCAACAAGCCAGCTAGATCATCCCCATGATCCGCGTCGCCGTCTGTGCTCCGTCCACCCCGCTCAAGCCCGAGCGCATTGCTGCCGTAAATGAATTGGCGCGCGCGGAATTTCCCGGCGTGGAACTGCACTTTCACCCACAATGCGTGGCGAGCGAGGGCCATTTCGCCGGATCGGACGAACTGCGTCTCGCTGCCCTGCTGGAATGCGCGAACGACCCCTCGTTCGACGCTGTGTGGTTCGCGCGGGGCGGTTACGGAGCTGGCCGCATCGCCGAAGCGGCGCTGGCAGGCATGGATCACGCCGCGACACAAAAGGCCTATCTGGGTTATTCCGATGCAGGCTATCTGCTGGCTGGCCTCTACCGTGCCGGGATCGGCAGGCCAGTCCATGCGCCGATGCCAATGGACATTGCCCGCGAAGGCGGCGAGGCGGCGGTCCGGCGTGCACTGGCCTATCTTTCAGGCGATCTCGGCGGCCTCGAACCGTCACTCGATCATCACCCGACCGTGGCCTTCAACCTGATGACGCTGGCAATGCTGTGCGGCACGCCGCTGATGCCGGGGCTGGCCAACCACGTCGTCATGCTGGAGGAAGTCAGCGAGCATCTCTACGCGGTCGACCGGCTGTTTTTCCACGTTTCGGCGCACCTCGGCGGCATCGCCGGATTGCGGCTTGGCCGCGTCAGCGACGTGCCCGAAAATGACCCCGAATTCGGCGCTGATCCAGAGCAAATCGCGCGCTACTGGTGCCAACGGCATGCGATCGCCTACCTTGGCGAGGCGGATATCGGCCACGATGCCGCCAACAGGATTGTGCCCTTCGGGGTTGCAGGCGCAGAAAAGGGGCAATAACGCCCGCGCCACTCGAAGTTTGGGGGAGCAGTCAATGCGCGCATTCGTGTTTCCGGGGCAGGGCAGCCAGAAAGTCGGCATGGGAGCGGACCTCGCCGATGCCAGCCCAGCCGCGCGGGAAGTTTTCGAGGAAGTGGACGACGCGCTCGGCCAGAACCTGTCGAAGCTGATGCGCGAAGGCCCGGAGGACGAACTCACGCTGACCGAGAACGCGCAGCCCGCAATCATGGCCAATTCGATTGCCGTGCTGCGCGTGCTGGAGCGCGAGGGCGGGATCGCGCTTGCGGACAAGTGCGATTTCGTGGCGGGGCACAGCCTCGGTGAATATACCGCGCTATGCGCTGCGGGCAGCTTCTCGCTGGCCGATACCGCCCGCCTGCTGAAAGTGCGTGGGCAGGCGATGCAGGCCGCCGTGCCGGTTGGCGAAGGGGCGATGGCCGCACTGCTCGGGGCAACCATCGAGAGCGCGCAGGCGCTGGCCGATGCTGCCGCCGAGGGGCAGGTCTGCACCGTGGCCAATGACAACGACACTTCGCAGGTCGTCATTTCCGGACATGCTGCGGCGATCGAGCGGGCGATTGGCATGGTCAAGGACCACGGCATCAAGCGCGGCATGCCTCTTCCGGTTTCCGCGCCCTTTCACTGCTCGCTCATGCAGCCCGCCGCCGATGCCATGGCCGAGGCGCTTACAAATACCCCGCCGGGACCGCTGCGCGTGCCTCTCTTCGCCAATGTGACCGCGGCGATGGTCTCCGATCCTGACGAGGTTCGCCGTCTGCTGGTCGAGCAGGTGACGGGCCGGGTTCGCTGGCGCGAGAGCGCGATTGCAATGGCCGAGGCGGGCGTGACCAATTTCGTCGAACTGGGCGGCAAGGTCGTCGCTGCCATGATAAAGCGCAGCGCAGGCGATGTAGAAACAGTCAGCGTGGTGACGATGGAAGACATCGAGGCGCTGGCCAGGGACCTCTAGGCCGATGTGGGACGAACGCTTTGCCGAGCCGGACCACGCCTACGGGACCGAACCGAACGATTTTCTCGTTGAGTGTCGCGACCGGCTGACACCCGGCGCATGCCTGTGCCTGGCCGAAGGACAGGGGCGCAATGCCGTATGGCTGGCAGGACAGGGTTTTGAGGTGACGGCGATCGACCAGTCTGCCGTCGGCCTTGGCCGGGCGCGTGACCTTGCCGTGGCACGAGGCGTCGCAATCCAGACGCAGGTCGCCGACCTCTGCGATTTCGACATGGGTGGCGAGCTATGGGACACCATCGTCTCGATCTTCGCTCACCTGCCGCCGGCAATTCGCCGCAATGTCCATCAACGCGCGGTCGAGGCGCTGAAGCCCGGCGGAACGCTCTGTTTCGAAGCCTATTCGCCAGCCAAGTTCGATCATCCGGGCAAGGGCGGACCACCTCGCGACCAGGCGGACCGGCTGGTGCCGCTTGACGAACTCAAACAGGATTTTGCAGGGCTTTCTTTCGACGTCGCGCGCGAGATCGTCCGCGAGGTCAATGAGGGCACATACCACACCGGCCAGAGCGCCGTGATCCAGATACTGGCACGAAAGACAGGATGACCTCGATGTTCGATCTTACCGGAATGAATGCGCTGGTGACGGGAGCCAGCGGCGGAATCGGCTCCGCCATCGCTCGCGCGCTTGCTGCTCAGGGCGCTCGCATCGCGGTGTCCGGCTCCAATGCCGAGAAGCTGCGCATTTTTCGGGATGAGCTTGACGAGCATACGCCGCAACATCTGCAGCAGGTCGATCACGTCGCCATCGCCTGCGATCTCTCGAACCCCGAGGACGTCGAGAAACTCGTGCCTGCCGCGCTCGATACGCTGGGCGGTATCGACATTCTCATCAACAATGCCGGGATCACGCGCGACAACCTCGCCATGCGGATGAAGGACGAGGAATGGGACCAGGTGATCCGCATCAACCTCGAAGCGGCGTTCCGGCTGATGCGCGCTGCGACCAAGCCGATGATGAAGGCGCGGTTCGGGCGCATCATCACGATTACCTCGGTGGTGGGAGCGACGGGCAATCCCGGCCAGATGAACTATGCGGCGGCCAAGGGCGGGCTGACGGCCATGTCCAAGAGCCTCGCTCAGGAAATTGCCAGCAGGGGCGTCACGGTAAACTGCATCGCGCCCGGCTTCATCCGCACGGCCATGACCGACGTGCTGCCCGAAGAACAGAAGGCCGCGCTCAATGCGCGCATCCCGATGGGCCGCATGGGCGAGGGCGAGGATATCGGCGCGGCTGCCGTCTATCTCGCCAGCCGCGAGGCAGGCTACGTCACCGGGCAGACGCTCCACGTCAACGGCGGCATGGCGATGATGTCCTGAGGCAGTTTGGCCGGATTGGGGCGAAAACGGCGGAAATCGCGCGAATTATCCCCAGAATCTCCCCGTTTCGGTGCCAAGTGTCTTGCCGGGAAAGTGTCCGCCGTTAAGGAGAGTGGTCCAGGCTTTCGACAGGGAGCGATTCCCGGCTGGCGAAGGGGGACGAAGAGAGCGTCATGAAGGCAACTATCGAGCGTGCAACCCTGCTGCGGTGCCTCTCTCACGTCCAATCCGTCGTCGAGCGCCGCAACACCATCCCGATTCTCTCGAACGTCCTGATCGAGGCTGCCGCCGATGGCACGCTGAAGATCATGGCGACCGACCTCGATCTTCAGGTGGTCGAGCATCTTGCAGCCGTCTCGGTCGAATCGCCGGGTGCGATCACCGTCTCGGCGCACCTGCTGTTCGACATCGCCCGCAAGCTGCCGGAAGGCAGCCAGGTCAGCCTCGACGCTGCGGAAAACCGGATGATTATCAAGGCCGGACGCAGCCGCTTTACCCTGCCGACCCTGCCGCGTGACGACTTCCCCGTGATCGTCGAAGGCGAATTGCCGACCAGCTTCGAAATTCCCGCAGCGACATTGGCCCAGCTGATCGACCGCACGCGCTTTGCGATCTCCACCGAGGAGACGCGCTACTATCTCAATGGCATCTTCTTCCACGTCACCGACGACGAGCTGAAGGCCGCGGCGACCGACGGGCACCGTCTCGCCCGCTTCACCATTGAAAAGCCCGATGGTGCGGAAGGCATGCCGGACGTGATCGTGCCGCGCAAATGCGTTGCCGAACTGCGCAAGCTGCTTGAGGAATCGCTGGACAAGAATGTCGAGGTCGATCTTTCGGCCAGCAAGATCCGCTTCACGCTTGGCGGAGAGAACGGTGTCGTGCTGACCAGCAAGCTGATCGACGGGACTTTCCCGGACTACAACCGCGTGATCCCGACCGGAAACGACAAGCTGCTCAAGGTTGATCCGCGCAGTTTCTTCGAAGGCGTGGACCGCGTCGCCACCATCGCCACGGAAAAGACCCGCGCCGTGAAGATGGCCGTCGAGGCCGACAAGGTGACGCTTTCCGTCACCTCGCCCGACAACGGCAATGCGGCCGAGGAACTGCCTGCCGACTATGGCTCGGAGGGGTTAGAGATCGGCTTCAACGCCAATTACCTTAAGGACATTCTCAGCCAGATCGACGGCGATACAGTGGAAATCCACCTCGCCGATGCAGGCGCACCGACCCTGATCCGGCAGAATGAGAAGAGCCCGTCGCTCTATGTCCTCATGCCGATGCGGGTGTGACCGGCACTTCGGAATGCCTGTCGGTTGATCTGGCCGACCGCGTCGCCTGGGTGACGATCAACCACCCGCCGATCAACCTGTTCGATACGCCGCTGATCCGCGCGCTCGCGGAACTTGCCCGTGATCTGGGCGAAGATCCGCATGTGGGCGCGCTCGTGATCCAGAGCGGCGATCCGGACTTCTTTATCGCGCATGGCGACGTCAATTCCATCCTCGGCTCGGCTGGCGGGCGGTCCGATTCCTCGCCCTTCCAGCACATGCTCGAACAGTTTCGCCAGATGCCCAAGCCGACCATCGGCAAGATCGACGGTATCGCGCGCGGCGGTGGACTGGAACTGTTGGCGGCGCTCGATATGCGTTTCTGCTCGCTGGAAAATACGCGGCTCGGCCAGCCGGAAGTCCCGCTTGGCATCATTCCCGGCGGTGGCGGGACCAGCCGCTGGCCGCGGCACATCGGATACGCGCGGGCTGTTGAACTGGTCCTGTCAGGCGCCGACATCGATGGCGCGACGGCAGAGAAATGGGGCATGGTCAATCGCGCCATGCCTGCGGCCGATCTGGACGCATTCGTCGACGGGCTCGCCCGCCGCATCGCCAGCTTCCCGCCGCATGCGGTCGCTCTCGCCAAGCGGGTGTCGCAGCATGAGGGGCCTCTTGCCGACGCTCTCGCGTTCGAGGCGGACAGCTACGCCCGGAGTGCTGCCGATCCAGCCGCGATCAGGGTAATGCGACGGTTCATGGAGCAGGGCGGCCAGACCCGAGAGGTCGAGACCGGCCCCGACCCCTTCGGCGGTCTGGGTAACGGCTCGGCCTAGTTCTTCCCGGCTGCCGCGATCATTTCCTCGACCGCAACGAATTTCTCGCGCGGAGAACCCTCGCGGGCGCGCGCGACTTCCGCCTTGTCGATCTCCTGCCAGTGGTGGAACTCGACCATGTTGATCGCGCGCTCCCTGGCGAGCGGCTCGAACCCGTCGTATCCTGCCTTGCCAGCACCTTCGCCGATGTCTTCTGCGACCTTCTCGATGATCGCGAAGCCGTCAGGCCGGTTGGTGCCGATGGTCCCGGTAGGACCGCGCCGCGCCCAGCCGACGCAGTAGAGACCGTCGCTGATCCGGCCCTCGACGTTCTCGAAAATGCCGCCCTTCTCGTTGAACGGCACGCCCGGAACCGGCGAGGTGCGATAGCCGATGCAGACCACCACGATGTCGGCAGGCACCTGATAGGTTTCCCCGGTGCCGACCGCGCGGCCATCTTCCAGCTTGGTGCGCTCGACCTCGACCGCCTCGACCTTGCCATTGCCGAGGAAGGCCGTGGGCGAGGCGAAGAAATCGAATTCGACCTTGATGGGCTTGGCCGCGCGTTCCTCATCGGTCAGGGCGGCAAAGTTGCGCAAGTGGGTGACGGACTTGCGCTGTCCGGGTTCGAGCGCCTCGTCGGCCTCCACGGGTGGCAGGTCGTCCGGCTCGACGATTGGGCTGGCCTTGTCGAGATGGCCCAGTTCGCCCAGTTCCTTGGGGGTCATGGCAATCTCGTGCGGGCCGCGCCGCACGACGAAGACGATGCGCTCAAGACCAGACCCTTCGAGTGCATCCAGCGCGTGATTGACGATATCGCTGCCGCCGAATTCCACGCGGGTCTTGGCCATGATCCGCGCAACGTCGAGGGCGACGTTACCCGCGCCGATGACGACAGCGGTCTTGCCCGAAAGATCGGGTTCGAGATCGGCGAAATTGGGGTGGCCGTTGTACCAGCCGACAAAGGCTGCGCTGCCGTAGATGTTGGACAGGTCTTCGCCGGGAAGACCAAGCTCGCGGTCGTTCGGCGCGCCGGTTGCAAAAATCACGGCGTCGTAGAGGCCGCGCAGTTCCTCGACGGAAATATCGCCGCCGACCAGGACGTTGCCGACGAAGCGCACGTTATCGGAAAGCGAAGTCGCTTCATACCGGCGCGAGACGCCCTTGATCGACTGGTGATCGGGAGCCACGCCTGTGCGGATCAGGCCATAAGGCACTGGCAGGCAGTCATAAATGTCGACGCGGACGTCATCGCCCCACTGCTTCTGTGCAGCTTCTGCCGTGTAGTATCCCGCCGGGCCGGACCCGACGA
>JAGREN010000011.1 GCA_020446505.1 Novosphingobium sp.
CGGCCTCAACGTCATCCAGGGCGCGCGCATGGCGGGCGCGGCCAAGATCATCGGGGTCGACATCAATCCCGACCGCGAGGAATGGGGCCGCAAGTTCGGCATGACCGAATTTCTCAACTCCAGGGGCATGAGCCGCGAGGATACCATCGCCCGCATCGTTGCCATGACCGATGGCGGTGCGGATTTTACCTTCGACGCCACCGGCAATACCGAAGTGATGCGCACCGCGCTCGAAGCCTGCCATCGCGGCTGGGGCACCAGCATCATCATCGGCGTGGCCGAGGCGGGCAAGGAGATCAGCACGCGCCCGTTCCAGCTCGTGACCGGGCGCAACTGGCGCGGCACGGCATTCGGCGGGGCCAAGGGCCGCACCGACGTGCCCAAGATCGTCGACATGTATATGCAGGGAAAGATCGAGATCGATCCGATGATTACCCACGTCATGGGTCTTGAGGAAATCAACACGGCCTTCGACCTGATGCACGAGGGCAAGTCCATCCGTTCCGTTGTCGTCTATTAAAGGAGAGCAAGCAATGTTCAGTCACCTCGTGCTTGGCGCGAACGATATCGAAGCGTCGAAGAAGTTCTACGATGCCATCATCACCGCCACGGGCGGCAAGGAAGGCTTCACCGATCCCAAGGGCCGCGTGATCTACATGCACAACGGCGGCATGCTGCTGATCACCAAGCCGATCGACGGCAAGGACGCGACCTGCGCCAACGGCGGCACCGTGGGCTTCGCCATGGAAAGCCCGGCACAGGCCGACGCCTGGCACGCGGCGGGCATCGCGGCCGGCGGCACCACCTGCGAGGATCCTCCGGGCGAGCGCGAAGGCTCGGGCCTTTACCTTGCCTACCTGCGCGATCCCGCGGGCAACAAGCTGTGCGGTCTGCACCGGCTTGGCTGAGGCGTGAGCATAGAGACCGTATCCGAGAACAAGGCGCACGGCGGCGTGCAGGGCGTGTATCGTCACGCCTCTGCCGCCACCGGCACCGAGATGACCTTTTCGGTATTCGTTCCCGGCCATGAGCCGGGCGCGAAGCTGCCGGTGTTGTGGTATCTCTCGGGCCTGACCTGCACCCATGCCAATGTCACCGAGAAGGGCGAGTATCGCGCGGCCTGCGTAGAGCATGGCCTGATCTTCGTCGCGCCCGACGTCAGCCCGCGCGGTGACGAGGTCGCTGACGACGAGCACTGGGACATGGGCAAGGGCGCTGGCTTCTATGTCAATGCCACGCAGGAGCCCTGGGCCGCGCATTACCGGATGCGCGACTATGTCGAAAGCGAGCTGCCCGCGCTGATCGCCGCGCAGTTTCCCGTCGACATGGATCGGCAGGGCATCACCGGCCATTCAATGGGCGGCCATGGCGCAATGACGATCAGCTTGCGCAATCCGGGCCGGTTCCGCTCGACAAGCGCCTTTGCGCCGATCGTCAGCCCCCTGAACTGTCCGTGGGGCGACAAGGCGCTTGGCGGATATCTTGGGCCGGACCGTGCGGCATGGCGCGAATACGATGCCTGCGCGCTGATCGAGGATGGCGCGCGCCTGCCCGACCTGCTGGTCGATCAGGGGACCGCAGACGGCTTCCTCGAGGAACAACTCAAGACGCATCTGCTGCGTGAAACCTGCGACAAGGCAGGTCAGCCAGCCACGATCCGCATGCAGGAAGGCTACGACCACTCCTATTATTTCATCTCCACCTTCATGGCCGAACATCTGGGCTGGCATGCCGAACGGATGAAGGCGTGAGCGATCAGGAACGCATCGCCGGGATCGTGGCTGAGCACGAAGGCCGCGAAGGGCCGCTCCTGCCGCTCCTGCGCGACATTCAGGCCGAGCTTGGCTGCGTCTCGGCGGAGGCGGAGGCTCAGGTCGCGCAGGCGCTCAATCTCAGCCGCGCCGAAGTGCATGGCGTGGCGAGCTTCTATCACGATTTTACTGAAAGGCCCGACCCGCGCCCATGCGTGGAGATCTGCCGGGCCGAGGCCTGTCAGGCCCGCGGCGTCGAGGCGCTGATGCAGGCGGCGCGCGATGCCGCCGGAGATCGGGTGCGGCTGGCCGATGTCTATTGCCTTGGACTGTGCAGCGTCGGCCCGAATGCGAAACTGGACGATGCAGTCCATGCCCGGCTCGATGCGGCAGGTCTCGTCAGCCTGATCGAGAGCGCATGACTGTCGTTCGTATCTCTGACGACGCGCTCGCGATTGCCTGCGGGGCGGACAATTTGGCCTGCGCCTTTGCGGAGGCAGGCTGCGAGGTGGAGCGGGTGTCCTCATGGGGCATGCACTGGCTCGAACCGCTCGCCGAGATCGACGGGCAGGGCTGGGGGCCGCTCGTGCCCGGCGATGTCGCGAGCGTGCTCGATGGCAGCAGCGACAAGGGAGTCGGCACCATTGCCGACCATCCCTTCATCGCGGGCCAGCAGCGACTGACGTTCTCCCGCGCGGGCAAGACGCGGCCGCTCAGCCTTGAGGACTATGCCGCAACCGGAGGCTGGGCGGGCCTCAATCGCGCCCGCTCGATGGCGCCTGAAGCGGTGGTCGAGGAAGTCATCACGTCGGGCCTGCGTGGTCGCGGCGGGGCGGGTTTCCCGGCAGGCATCAAGTGGCGCACCGTTCTCGAAGCGGCGGGCGAGTGCAAATATATCGTCTGCAATGCCGACGAAGGCGACAGCGGCACCTTTGCCGATCGCATGCTGATGGAAGGCGATCCCTTCGCCCTGATCGAGGGCATGGCGATTGCCGCTTATGCGACTGGTGCGAGCAAGGGTTTCATCTACGTCCGCAGCGAATATCTGCACGCCATCGCCAAGCTGGAGTCGGCTTTAGCTTTGGTGCAAGCCCTTGTCTTACCATTCGAAATCGAGGTGCGGGTCGGCGCGGGAGCCTATGTCTGCGGTGAAGAGACCTCGCTGCTCAACAGCCTGGAAGGCAGGCGCGGAGAAGTGCGGGCCAAGCCGCCGCTACCCGCGCTCGAAGGGCTGTTCGGCTGTCCGACCGTGGTCAACAACGTGCTTACCCTCGCAGCCGTGCCGCATATCCTCACCGAAGGCGGGGCAGCGGCTTACGCGGCGGTGGGTCATGGGCGCTCGAAAGGCACCATGCCGATCCAGCTTGCCGGCAATGTGAAACATGGGGGCCTTTTCGAAGTGCCGTTCGGCATGAGCCTGCGCGAACTGGTCGAACAGGTCGGCGGTGGCACAGCCTCGGGCCGCCCGGTCAAGGCCGTGCAGGTCGGCGGGCCGCTCGGCGCCTACATTCACCCCAGGGATTTCGACCTGCCGTTCGACTACGAAGCCTATGCCGAGCGAGGGGCGCTCATTGGCCACGGCGGGATCACCGTGTTCGACGACAGCGCCGACATGGGCAGGCAGGCCCAGTTCGCGATGGAATTCTGCGCGGCGGAAAGCTGCGGCAAGTGCACGCCCTGCCGGATCGGCGCGGTGCGCGGGGCCGAATTGATCGAGCGCATACGGCGGGGCGGCTCGCGCGCGGTGGACGCAGTCGAGACGCTGCCTCAGATGCACAACGCGCCCAAGCAACAGCGCAGCCGCGAAGACAATGTCGCCCTGCTCGAAGACTTGTGCGAGACGATGCGCGATGCCTCGCTTTGCGCGCTGGGCGGCTTCACACCTTTCCCGGTGCTCTCGGCGCTGCGGCAATGGCCAGAGGACTTTGAGTGATCCTTGGGTGCGTCCTTGCAGGCGGACGATCGAGCCGCTTCGGGAGCGACAAGGCGCTCGCCGAACTGCACGGGCACACGCTGCTCGCCCGCGCAGTCGATGCACTGTCTGGCTGGTGCGAATATGTCGTCGTTGCAGGGCGCGAAACTGCACCTGCGCCGACCGTGCCTGACTGGCCCGCACCTGGCAGCGGCCCGCTGGGCGGGATTGCAGCCGCGCTCCACCACGCGCGTGACGAGGGCTACGAAGCGGTGCTGACCATCGGCGTCGATTCCATCGGCCTGCCGGAAAACCTGTCCGACCTGCTGGCGCCGGGCCCGGCTTTTCTGGAAAGCCAGCCAGTCGTGGGGCTGTGGCCAGCCAGCGCGGTCGAGGCCATCGAGGCGGTGCTGACCGGCGAGGGACGCCATTCCATGCTCGCCTTTGCCGAGGCTATCGGAGCGCGGCCCGTGAAACTTGCGGCCAAACCTGCTAACATCAACACACCCGCCGATCTGGCGGCAGCGGAGAAGCGCCGTGACCTATGAACGGCAGAAGGATTTCGGCACGCCCGAGGTGTTGTCCGAAACGCAGGTAACGCTCAGCATCGACGGGCGCGAAGTGACCGTGCCTGCCGGAACCAGCGTGATGCGCGCGGCGGCCGAATGCGGTGGCTCGATCCCGAAACTTTGCGCGACAGATAACGTCAAGGCGTTCGGATCCTGCCGCCTGTGCCTCGTCGAGATCGAGGGCCGCAAGGGCACGCCTGCAAGCTGCACTACGCCTGCCGAACAGGGCATGATCGTCGCGACCCAGACGCCGCGGCTTGAAAAGCTGCGGCGCGGGGTGATGGAGCTCTACATCTCCGATCACCCGCTCGACTGCCTGACTTGCAGCGCCAACAACGATTGCGAGTTGCAGGATCAGGCCGCTGCGGTTGGCCTGCGCGACGTCCGTTTCGGGTATGACGGCGCGGACCATCTCGGCGCGCCGACCGACACCTCGAACCCCTATTTCGATTTCGACCCGAGCAAATGCATCGTCTGCTCGCGCTGCGTGCGCGCCTGCGACGAGGTGCAGGGCACCCTGGCGCTGACCATCGACGGGCGCGGCTTCGCTTCGATGGTGAGCGCGGGTCAGACGACTGACGATTTCCTCTCCAGCGAATGCGTTTCGTGCGGAGCCTGCGTGCAGGCATGCCCGACCGCGACGCTTCAGGAAAAGTCGGTCAAGGAAATCGGCAAGCCGGAGCGTTCGGTCGTCACGACCTGTGCCTATTGCGGTGTCGGCTGCACGTTCCGCGCCGAAATGCGCGGCGAGCAACTGGTGCGCATGGTACCGTGGAAGGACGGCAAGGCCAATCGCGGGCACTCCTGCGTGAAGGGCCGCTTCGCATGGGGCTATGCCAACCATGCCGACCGCATCACCTCACCCATGGTCCGCGAGTCCATCCACGAGCCGTGGCGCGAAGTGAGCTGGGTCGAGGCGCTGGAGTTCACCGCCGGCAGGCTCAGGACGATCCGAGAAGAGAGCGGACCGCGCGCGCTTGGCGGAATCACTTCCAGTCGTTGCACCAACGAGGAGACCTTCCTCGTGCAGAAGCTGGTGCGGGCCGGGTTCGGTTCCAACAACGTCGATACCTGCGCCCGTGTATGTCATTCGCCGACCGGTTACGGCCTCAAGACCACCTTCGGCACCAGCGCAGGCACGCAGGATTTCGATTCGGTGATGCACAGCGACGTGGTGCTGGTTATCGGCGCCAATCCCACCGACGCGCACCCGGTTTTCGCCAGCCGGATGAAGCGGCGCCTGAGGCAGGGCGCGAAGCTGATCGTGATCGATCCGCGCCGGATCGACTTGGTGCGCAGCCCGCATATCGCAGCGGCCCATCACCTTGCCCTGCGGCCCGGCACCAATGTCGCGGTACTGACTGCCATGGCTCACGTCATCGTCACCGTAGGACTGGTCGACGAGACCTTCGTTGCCGAACGCTGTGAGGCCGATGCCTTCGAGGAATGGTCGCGCTTCGTGGCCGAGGAACGCCACAGCCCCGAGTTCCTGCAGGACGTCACCGGCGTACCGGCGCAGACCCTGCGCGAAGCCGCGCGGCTGTTCGCTACCGGGGGTAACGGCGCGATCTATTACGGCCTTGGCGTCACCGAACATTCGCAGGGTTCGAGCACGGTCATGGCCATCGCCAACCTTGCCATGGCGACCGGCAACATCGGCAGGCCGGGCGTGGGCGTGAACCCGCTGCGCGGCCAGAACAACGTGCAGGGCGCCTGCGACATGGGCTCGTTCCCGCACGAGTTGTCCGGCTATCGCCATATCTCTGACGGCGATGTCCGCTCGCTGTTCGAGCAGGACTGGAAGGTCACGCTAGACGACGAGCCGGGCCTGCGCATCCCCAACATGCTCGATGCCGCACTCGATGGCTCGTTCCGCGCGATCTACATCCAGGGCGAGGACATTCTTCAGAGCGATCCCGATACGCGCCACGTCGCGGCTGGTCTTGCCGCGATGGACTGCGTGATCGTCCACGACCTGTTCCTCAACGAGACGGCGAACTACGCGCATGTCTTCCTGCCCGGCTCCACCTTCCTCGAAAAAGATGGCACCTTCACCAATGCCGAACGGCGCATGCAGCTCGTGCGCAAGGTGATGGAGCCGGCGAACGGCATGCAGGATTGGGAAGTAACGCAGGCGCTGGCCAATGCGCTGGGGCTGGGTTGGGACTACACGCATCCTTCGCAGGTGATGGACGAGATCGCGCGGCTGACGCCGACCTTCGCTGGCGTGTCGTTTGACCGGCTGGAAGCCGAAGGCTCGCTGCAATGGCCGGTCAACGAGGCTTTCCCCGATGGCGCGCCGGTGATGCACGAGGCGGGTTTCGTGCGCGGCAAGGGGCTGTTCGTCGTCACCGACTATGTGCCGACCGACGAGAAGACCGGGCCGCGCTTTCCGCTGCTGCTGACGACGGGCCGTATCCTCTCGCAATACAATGTCGGCGCGCAGACAAGGCGCACGGCGAATGTCGTCTGGCACGAGGAAGACGTGCTCGAAGTGCATCCGACCGATGCCGAGAACCGGGGGTTGAAATCAGGCGACTGGGTGCGGCTCGCCAGCCGCAAGGGCGAGACGACGCTGCGCGCCAAGGTCACCGACCGGGTTGCGCCGGGCGTGGTCTATACGACCTTCCACCATCCGGAGACGCAGGCCAACGTCGTCACCACCGACTATTCGGACTGGGCGACCAATTGTCCGGAATACAAGGTCACGGCGGTGCAGGTTGCGCCCAGCAACGGGCCGAGCGACTGGCAGGAAAACTATGCCGAGCTGTCGGGCCGGTCGCGGCGCATCGCGCCAGCCGAACCGGCGGAGTGACTCTGCGATGGATGCCGCCAAGCTCGCCTACATGGCCAATCAGATTGCGCGAAATTTCGATGCGATCGGCCACGACAAGGCCGCACTCGCCACTGCCGATCACATCGACAAGTTCTGGGATCCGCGCATGAAGGCGGACGGATTCAGGATTCTGGACAACGACCCGGACCTGCTCGGACCGGCAGCGAAGCGGGCTCTCGAAACTTTGCGCGAGGGGCACGATCCCGCGCCGCAGACGCGCGCCACGGAATTCAACGCAGTCAATGAAGGCGGACGATCCGACGCGGGCTGAATCGATCCGTCAGACCACCACGGTATGTTTGGCAAACAGCCAGCGTCCATCGACCTTCACGAACTCGTCGAGATAATTGCACGAGCCGTTCAGTTTCGTGCCGCCAGCCTCGTCCAGGACCGTCATTATCATATAGGAGCGTGAGCGGCATCGCTCGGCATCGCCTTCGATCGAGATCGTGGTGATGTGGTGATACCAGGGGCGCCCCGGCTTGGCCGCGAAGTAGTCCGCGAATTCGCGCATTTCGGCCTCGCCCTTCACCGTGCGATAGCCGATGTCCATTTCCGCATCCGGGATGAAACAGTCGAGGAAAGCCTGCGGATCGGAACCATCCATTGCGTAGGCATAGCTGGCGAGCAGGTTCGTAACCTCGAAGCGATCGTCGGCGGTCAAGGGTTTCGGCATGGAACGTCCTAGAGCGAGGCAACAGTGCGGAGCAGGGTGTCCGCAGGGCGCAGGCAGTAGCCGCCGCTCGGTGCGGTCTCGACCAGTCCTTCAAGCCCGGCCGTGTTCAACTTGCCGCGCAGCCGCGAGACATTAACCGCAAGGCTGTTCGTTTCCGGAACGAACCCCATGCGCCACACGTCCTTTACCAGCGATTCCTTGCTGACGGGGCGTCCCGGTGTGTCGGCCAGTCGCCACAGCAGCCCGAATTCGCGAGGGTGCAGGCCAAGCGGGCGTTCGTCGACGTAGGCTTCGCGCGCCAGCAGGTCGAGATTGAGGCGTCCGATCCGCCGGTAGCGCGGCAGGGTGTCTTCCAGCGCCGACAGCCTTCGCGCTCTTACGTCCAGTTCGGGCAGGGCAATGTCGCCGCCCATCACTTCGCCAAAACCGAGACGCAGCATGCGCGCGCGATCCACGGCGTCGTCGATGCCGATAAGCAGCATCAGGCGGCGCGCCAACCGGCCGTGACGTTCAAGGAAATCGAGCCACCGGCGCGGGGTCATCCCCCTGGCGTGCGCAATGCCTACGCATTCGTCGGAAATTTCGGCGTCTTCCAGCAGGCTCCACCCGCAATCCCTCAGATCGAGGTGCGGCGGTATCGCGTTCGCGGTAAGCCAGCGAAATGCGCGCACGAAGCCCTGTCCCCTCCCTTTCGACTGCGGCGATCCCCAAACCCGCGAATCGCGCAGACAGGGAATCTCCAACCTGTATCAGGAAAGGGAAGGTAACGAGACTCTCGAACTGACCGCAATCAGGCTGCGGTGCTATTAACGCCCATGCTGGAGAGGTAACGCTTGATGTTGCGAGCGGCCTGACGAAGGCGCTGCTCGTTCTCCACCATGGCGATCCGCACGAAGCCTTCGCCGTCCTCGCCATAGCCGACGCCCGGAGCCACGGCGACTTCCGCTTCAGTCAGCAGTTGCTTGGAAAATTCCAGACTTCCCATATCCTTGAGCGCAGGCGGAAGCGGCGCCCAGGCGAACATCGAAGCCTTGGGAACCGGGATTTCCCATCCCGCCCGACCGAACGCCTCGACCATCACGTCGCGCCGTTTGCGGTATAGCTCGCGGTTCATCTCGACGATGTCCTGCGGCCCGTTCAGGGCAGCAACGGCCGCCGCCTGGATCGGGGTAAATGCTCCATAATCGATGTAACTCTTCACGCGGCTCAACGCGGTGATCAGCTTCGTGTTGCCAACCGCAAAACCCATGCGCCATCCCGCCATCGAATAGGTCTTGGACAGCGACGTGAACTCGACCGCGACATCCTTCGCGCCGGGCACTTCGAGGATCGAACGGGTCGGGTTGCCGTCGTAGTAGAGTTCGGAATAGGCGAGATCGGACAGGATCCAGATCTTGTTCTCCTTCGCCCAGGCCACCAGCCGCTCGTAGAACTCGATGCCCACCGTCTCGGCAGTCGGGTTCGACGGGTAGTTGACGATCAGCACGGTCGGGCGCGGCACGGTGAAGTGCATCGCGCGTTCGAGCGATTCCCAGTAATGCTCGTCGGGCGTAGTCGGCACCGAGCGGATCGAGGCACCGGCAATGATGAAGCCGAAGGTGTGGATCGGGTAACACGGGTTGGGCGCAAGGATCGTGTCGCCGGGCGCGGTGATCGCGGTGGCGAGGCTGGCCAGCCCTTCCTTCGAGCCCAGCGTCACCACGACTTCCTTGTTGGGATCGAGATCGACCCCGAAACGCCGCGCGTAATAGTCGGACTGTGCCTTGCGCAGGCCGGGGATGCCGGCCGACTGCGAGTAGCCATGCGCGTCAGGATCCTGCGCAACCTCGCACAGTTTGTCGATGACGTGCTGGGGCGGGGGCAGATCCGGATTGCCCATGCCTAGATCGATGATGTCCCTGCCCGCCTGACGTGCTGCGTGCCGCATCGCGTTGACTTCGGCGATGACATAGGGCGGCAGTCGCTTCATGCGGTAGAATTCGTCTTCCATGACCTCTTGGCAATCTTTGCAGTTTGAATGATGGCGGCATACTTGCCGCCTCGGCCCATGTAGGCGATAAACCGCCGCAGGCAAACGCTCGTTGAACCATTCCAAGGCTGCGGAGAAGATAAAGCCCATGCCGGACAAGCCCGATGCTGAGACAAAGGCACTGATAGGCGACGTTGTCGAAGCGCAGACGGAAGCGATCCAGTCGCTGTTCGGGGAGTTGCTGGGGAGCGGTTCCGCAGACAAGGAAGGCGAGCCGCAAATCCACTGGGCGGGTGTGGCTCGCAAGGTCCAGGACATGTGGATCGACTATCAGGCGCTGCAAATGTCGCAGCAGCGCCCGAGGCCGCACTATTCCGATCCGGTGAAGTGGGTCGCGACCGCCGAGCAGGTGCTGCGCGCGCTGCCGCTGTCCGATCCGGAGCGGCAAAGGCAGTTGTGGTCCGATGGGCTCGACCTGTTCCAGACCGTGCTCGGACAATATGGCATCGGCCCCAAGGCGGAAGAAGCCAAGGCGGCAGGTGAGGACGGTCCGCGCATGCCGCTCAGCGACAGGCGGTTCGCCGATCCCCTGTGGCGGCAGAACCCCTTCTTCGCCGTGCTTCACCAGAGCTACCTGATGCTGTCCGAGCAGCTCGTGTCGCTGGCGGAGAATGCCGAGGGTATCGATCCGGAGCGCAAGGGCCAGTTGCAGTTCGCGACGCGGGCGCTGGTCGATGCGCTCAGCCCGTCCAATTTCACCCTGACCAATCCGGTGGCTCTCGCCCGAGCTACGGAGACAGGCGGAAAGAGCGTGGTCGACGGGATGGATTACCTGCTCAAGGATCTGGCGCGGGGGCAGCTGAGCCATACTGCGGCCGATGCTTTCGAGCTTGGAGTCAACATCGCCGACACGCCGGGCAAGGTCGTCCATGAAACGCCGCTCTATCAATTGATCCAGTACACGCCGACGACCAAGAAGGTGCTCAAGACGCCGCTGGTGATTTTCCCGCCGTGGATCAACCGGTTCTACATCCTCGATCTCAATGCGAAAAAAAGCTTCGTGCGCTGGGCCCTGTCCAAGGGCATCAGCGTGTTCATGGTATCGTGGAAGTCTGCTGACGCTTCGATGGCGGACACTACCTGGGACGATTACATCGCAAGCCAGATCGATGCGATCGACACGGTTTGCAAGCGGCTCAAGGTGCCGTCGGTCCACACCATCGGCTATTGCGTGGCGGGGACGACGCTGGCCGCGACGCTGGCCGTTCTGGCGCGCAAGGGCGAGGCCGACAAGGTGGCGAGCGCGACCTTCTTCACCGCGCAGGTCGATTTCGAGGAAGCAGGCGACCTCAACCATTTCGTCGACGACAGCCAGATCGAGATGCTCCGTGCCCTGGCGACCGACGGCTATGTCGACGGGCGCTACCTGTCTGCGACTTTCAACCTGCTTCGCGGCAACGAGCTGCTGTGGAACTACGTCGAGAATCACTATCTGAAGGGCGAGGATTATCCCGCCTTCGACCTGCTCCACTGGAACGGCGACTATACCAACCTGCCTGCCAAGTGGCATCGCGACTACCTGCGCGAACTCTATCGCGACAACCGGCTGATCGTGCCCGACGCCCTCAAGGCTTGCGGCGTGCCGATCGACCTCAGGCGGATCGAGACGCCGTGCTATATCCAGGCAGGCAAGGACGATCACATCGCCCCGGCGCGAAGCGTGTGGAAGATGACGCGTCACCTGTCCGGTCCGTGGAAATTCCTGCTGGCAGGGTCCGGACACATCGCGGGCGTGGTGAATCCACCGGCCGCAGGCAAGTACCAGTTCTGGACCAACGATGGCCAGGTCGATTCGCTCGAGGATTTCGTCGCTGGAGCCACGGAGCATCCGGGCAGCTGGTGGCCGAACTGGTATGAATGGCTCGCAGGTCATGATCCGGAGACCGTCTCCGCAAAGGGGAAACGCGATCCGGGTGGCAAGTCGGACTCGGTAATCGAAGACGCGCCGGGCCGCTACGTTCGCATGCGCTGAGCCGCAGTTCCTGCGACGAGGCGGCGTTCTCGTGCGACGCCGCGCTGCACATCATATTGCACTGCACAAAAAACGCTTGACTAACCGCGCGATTAGATTATTGTGCAGTGCAACATGACTGCAGCAAAACTTTTGATCACGAGGATAAACACATGTCCGACAGCGCGAACGACAAAGCGGAAGCCTCCGCCGAGAAGGCCTATGCAATGGCGTCCGAGGCAATCGCACCGGAAAAGACGGCTGCTGCTGTCGAACCGGTTGCAACTCCCGTCGTGGAGGAAGTTCCTGCCTTGGCTATCCCGTCGGTGAAGCCAGCGCCAAAGGCCAAGGCAACGCCGAAGCCGAAAGCAGCGCCGAAGGCCAAGGCTGCTGTCACCAGGAAGCCGGTGACGAAGACCAAGGCTGCGCCCAAGCCGAAATCTCCCGCGGTTGTTGCCAAGGCGACTCCGTCCAAGGCTGCCGCTGCCAAGAAGGCTGCTGTCAAAAAGCCGGCGGCGAAAAAGCCTGCCTCGCCGAAGAAGGCTGTCGTAGCAGCTGTTGCAGCGCCGAAGGCGACGAAGGTTTCACCCAAAACAACCACTGCCGCAATTGCGAAGACTAAGGATTTTACCATGAGCATGAAAGACAAGGCCATGAGCATGAAGGACAAGGCTATGACTATGAAGGACAAGGTATCGGTCAGTGTCGAGTCGATGATCAGCGAAGCGCAGGCCAAGGCGAAGGAAGCCTACGAGAAGAGCTCGAGCTTCATCGGTGACTACGCCGCCTTCACCAAGGGCAACGTCGAAGCCGTGGTCGAATCGGGCAAGATCCTCGCCGAGGGCCTTCAGGACATGAGCACCAACCTCGTCGCCGAGGGCCGTTCGGCGTTCGAAACCGTCACCGCCGACATGAAGGAAATGGCTGCCGCGAAGTCGCCGACCGACCTCATGCAGCTTCAGAGCGAAATGATCCGCAAGAGCTTTGACGGCGCGGTCGCCTACAGCTCGAAGAACACCGAAGCGATGCTCAAGATCGCCAGCGATGCGATCACGCCGATCTCCGGCCGCATGAGCCTCGCGATGGAAAAGGTGCGCAAGATCGCCGCCTGATCCGCGCCCGGTTGCGACCGAAGGGGGTCGGACGGCGACTTGCCGTCCGGCCCCTTCGCTTTTTCGTAACCGCTCTGAGGCAAAGCGCAGGCTTGTGAAGCGACCCCGGCTTGCGGTATTCTGGTGCGATGAATCTAGATTTCGAATTCTTTCCAGTCCCCGGCATGGCCTTTCCGGCCAGTGCTGAGCGCGTGCGGGCAGGCGACGACGATGACAGTGGCGCGGGTCGGCCAGGTGACGGCGAAGGGCAGGTCGGCATCGCGACGAAGACCCGCACGAAGCCCAAGAAGCCGAGCCAGTTCAAGGTGCTGCTGCTGAACGACGACTACACGCCGATGGAATTCGTCGTCATGGTGCTCAAGCGGTTCTTCGCCATGGATCTCGAACAGGCGACGCGAGTGATGCTCCACGTCCACCAGAAGGGCGTCGGGGTCTGCGGGATTTTCCCCTATGAAATCGCCGAGACCAAGGTGAACCAGGTGATGGATTTCGCCCGGCAGAACCAGCACCCGCTGCAATGCACCCTGGAAAAGGCGTGATCTTCGGGTAGATCGTCCCCCATATCGAACGGGGGGTGCGACCGATGCATACCGAGATTCTGATCCTTGCCTGGGGCGCCGTGCTGCTGCTGGTCCACATCTTTGCCGCTGCTCATTTCAAGACCAGGCAATATGGCACGCAGTGGAACGTGGGTGCGCGGGACGAGGCACTGCCGCCGCTGGAACCGATTGCGGGGCGTCTGGTCCGCGCCCAGGCGAACTTCGCCGAAACCTTCCCGATCGCGATAGTCGCGCTGCTCGGCGTCGTGCTGGCCGGGCGAACCAGCGACCTGACGGCGCTTGGCGGATGGATATGGCTTGGCGCGCGCGTTCTCTACCTTCCCGTCTACTGGGCCGGGATCAAGGGGCTGCGCACGGCGATCTTCATGGTCAGCCTTGCCGGTCTTGTCATGGTGCTTTGGCCCCTGCTCGTTCCATAAGGGCTTGTGCGTGGCAGCGCACAGCGGATAGAGCCGGAACCATGCCGCGCACCGCATCTAATGGCTGGCCAGACGCTTGACCTTTATTACCGCCACTGACCGTTACATCTTCCGCCTCGTGCTGATGCCGATGCTGGGCATCTTCATGCTCGCGGCATCGTTGCTGATGCTCGACAAGATGCTCCGGCTGTTCGACTTCGTGGCGACGGAGGGCGGCCCGGTCAGCGTCGTGTTCAAGATGCTGGCGAACCTCATCCCGGAATATGCCAGCCTTGCGATCCCGCTCGGCCTGATGCTCGGCATCCTGCTCGCCTTCCGCAAGCTGGCGACTTCGAGCGAACTGGACGTGATGCGCGCCGTCGGCCTCAGCTACACCCGGCTGCTGCGCGTACCCTATCTCATCACCCTCGCATTGGTGATCGTGAACTTCGCCATCGTCGGCTATCTCCAGCCGCTGGCCCGCTACTATTACGAACAGCTCAACTACGAACTGAAATCAGGCGCGCTCGGCGCTTCGATCAAGGTTGGCGAATTCACCACCCTCAAGGACAAGATGGCCTTGAGGGTCGAGGAGAGCCAGGATGACGGTCGCCGACTGATCGGCATCTTCGCGCGAGTCGCCAACGACAAGGGTCAGGTGCTGTCGATCTCGGCGCAGGAAGGTCGTTTCCTGGCGCTGCAGAACAAGCCGGACACGATCATCCTGCGCCTGATCGAGGGTCAGATCGTGCAGGACATGCCGGGTAAGGAGCCGCGCGTGCTCTCGTTCTCGCGCCACGACCTGCCGATAGAGCTTCCCAGAATAGAGCGGTTTCGCGAACGCGGCGGCAAGAACCGCGAATATATCCTGCCCGAACTGCTGCGCATCGGCTGGAGCGACACCAGCAGCGAGGTGGAGCGCGCGGGCAGTCAGGCATCTTTCAACTATCGCATGGTCGAAGTCATCATGATGCTGCTGCTGCCGCTGATGGCCGTGGCGCTGGCGATCCCGCCCAAGCGATCGAGTTCGGCGCTCGGCCTGTTCGTCTCGATCGTGATGATCGTCGCCTATCACAAGATCAACCAGTACGGCGAAGACGTCGCCTCACTCGGCAGGATCGATCCGGCGCTGGCCTTGTGGGGACCGTTCGTGGTGTTCGCGGCGCTGATCTTCTGGATGTATTACCGCGTCGCTTATGTGCCCGGCGGGCAGGCTATCGGCTGGCTCGAAAAACTCGCTGGGAGTGTGGGCAAGCGCCTGCGCTCGCTGATGCGCCGCCAGCACGTCCTGCCAACCTTCGAGCCCGATCCGGCTCCGGCGGAATAGGGCAGGAACGAAACGATGCAGCTTGAATTCTTCCCTTCGCGCACTCTGGTGCTCTACCTGTCGCGCCTGTTCGTCTCGCGCATCTTCGCCGTGCTGGTCATGCTGGTGCTGGTCCTGATGATCCTCGACCTGTTGGGAGAGAGCGGCGATATTCTCAGCCAGCCCGGCAACGGCGAGGCGCAGCTCCTGCAATATGTTTCATTGCGGGTGCCGCAACTGATCGCCCGCTTTCTGCCCTACTCGGTGCTGCTGGCGACGATCATCACCCTGGCGACGCTCAACCAGAATTCCGAAGTGATCTCGATGAAGGCTTCGGGCCTGTCCGCCCATCAGGTGCTTGCGCCCCTGATGCTGACGGCGCTGGCCATTGCTTTGCTGAGTTTCGCTTTCAACGAGCGGGTCGTCACCCGCGCGACGGCGACGCTCGATGCATGGAAGGCCGTCGACTACGGGCCCGTGCCGCGCGCTTCGGCGGTTCGCAACAACGTCTACCTGTCGGACGGGCCGGATATTCTCTCCGCCGCGATCGTCGCTGACGATGGCAAGGACATGGAGATGCGGCAGGTCACCTATTACCGGCGCAACAGCCACGACCTGATTGTCGAACAGGTGCGCGCGCCGCGAGCGAGCTATGTCGGCAATGGCTGGAAGCTCGAGGACGCGGTGCGTTTCGATGTGGCGGGCACGAGCACCGAGAAGTTCGCAAGCATGACCGTCGCTGCGGGCATCACGCCGAATCAGGTGCGGATCAGCAAGGTCGATGCCGACGGGGAGGACATCTTCACCCTGTCGCGCTCCATTGCCGCGCTCAAGGCCGCAGGACGGCGAACGAGCGAGCTCGACGCAGCCTGGTGGCACAAGATTTCCGGGCCGCTGTCCGCCCTGCTGATGCCGCTGCTGGGAGCCGTGGCCGGGTTCGGCCTGGCCCGGTCCGGGCAATTGCTCATTCGCGCGGTGATGGGCATGGCGCTGGGCTTTGCCTATTTCGTGGTCGACAATGCCGCTCTTGCGATGGGCAATTTCGGAGGGTACCAGCCTTTCGTCGCCGCATGGGCGCCGTTCATGCTGTTCGCGTTGGTCGGCGAATGGGTGCTGATCCGCACCGAGGAATAGGCGGAATCAGGCTCTTGCAAACGGACTGTGGCGTATCATTCGCCATTGCATTACTCTCCTTGCAGGGAGAGTCGCGATGAAGAAACTTATCATCGAAGTCCGCATGAACGAAGCGGCGCGCAAGGAAGCGAACCCGAACGTTCCCTATACGCCTGACGAGATCGTCGCCGACGCCATTGCCTGCGGCGAAGCGGGCGCCAGCATGGTCCATTTCCACGCGCGCAACGCCGACGGCAGCGAATCGAACGCGGTCGACGATTACCGCCGCATCGTCTCGGGCATTCGCGCCAGGTCGGACGTGTTGCTTCATCCGACGCTCGGCCAGTTCTTCGATGGCTCCGGCCCGGATCAGCGCATGGCGCATATCGAGGCCCTGGCGCGCGAAGGCCTGGCGCCCGACATGGCGCCGCTCGATACCGGCTCCAACAACATCGACGCGTTCGACTGGCAGGCAGGCGAATTCATCGGCGACGGTGCGGTCTATGTGAACACCGGAGCGAACCTGCGCTACATGGCGGGCCGCTTGCGCGAATGGGGCGTGAGGCCGCAACTGGTCTGCTGGTCCGTTCCGAACCTGCGGCTGGCAGCTGCGTTCATCGCCGCCGGTCTGGCGCCTCCCTCGTCCTTCACGACGCTGGTGCTTTCGGGCGAGCGTGCGCTTGTCGGCCATCCTGCGACTGAAGCGGGCCTGCGTGCCTATCTCGATTGCATGGGCGATCAGCCGATGGAGTGGGGCGTGCTGTGCGGCGGGCAGGAGATCTTCAGCCTGATGCCGATGATCCTGCGCGAAGGTGGCCACATAACGGCGGGGCTTGGCGATACACCCTATGCCTCGCTTGGCCAGCCCACCAATGCCGACGTGGTTCGCGCCATCGCCGCTGTCGCGCGCGAGGCAGGCCGCGAAGTCGCCACGCCAGCGGAGGCGCGCGAGATGCTCGGCAGGCAATTGCAACCGGCCTGACGGGCCGCAGCGAATGGAATAACGGGAGAGTAAGACAATGAGCGTAGCCGAACTGACCCGCGAGGACAGCACTGCGGATACCAGGCCGATCCTTGCCGTATCCGCCGATTCCCACATCACGGAACCGCCCAACATGTACGTCGATTTCATCGATCCGGCCTTTCGCGACCGCGCGCCCTATGTGGCCATCGAGGGCGACAAGGGCGGCGAGGCCTTCTTCGTCGAAGGGTTCGCCCGGCCAATTGCGCTCGGTCTGCTGGCCGCTGCCGGCAAGGATCCGAGGGACATCAAGGTGACCGACGAGCGGTTTTCGGACCTGCACCTCTCCGGCTGGGATCCGAAGCACCGCCTGGCCGATCAGGACCGCGACGGCGTGCAGGCCGAATTCATCTACCCCACCGTCAACATGCTGATCTGCAACCATCCGGACGGCGAGTTCAAGCGCGCCTGCGCCTGGGCCTACAACCGCTGGCTGCAGACCTTCTGCGCCGAAGCGCCGGATCGCATCTATGGCCTCGGCCAGCTCATCATGATTACGCCGGAGCAGGCCATTGCTGACCTTCGTGCGATCAGGGACATGGGCTTTCGCGGCGTGATGATGCCGGGCGAGCCGGAAACGCCCGAAGACTTCGACCAGCCGCTGTGGGATCCGTTCTTTTCGGCGGCGGTAGAGATGGACATGCCGCTCAGCTTCCACGTTCTGACCAGCGGCATGACCAAGAGCTTCATCGAGGGCAACAACATCCTGTCCGGCAAGCGCGCTGCCAACCCGTCGCGCGCCGAAGGTCGCGGGCCGCCGGTCGCACGCACCTTCGGCATCGTGCGCAATTGCCAGGACATCCTCTCGATGTTCATCTTCGGCCGCGTGTTCGAGCGGCACCCGAGCCTCAAGCTCGTCTGCGTCGAGGCCGATGCAGGCTGGGCGCCGCACTACATGTACCGGATGGACCACTACTACCGCCGCCACCGGCACTGGAACGGCTATGGCGACCTGCCCAAGCTGCCGAGCGAGTTCTTCAAGGAGAACATCTGGCTCACCTTCCAGGACGATTTCACCGCGTTCCAGTTCGCCGATTACATGAACCCCCGCCGGCTCATGTGGGCCAATGACTTCCCGCATTCCGATTCCACCTGGCCGTGGAGCCAGGACATCATCGAGCAGCAGACCGAAGGGCTGTCGCGCCAGAACAAGGAATGGATCCTGCGCGACAACTGCGCCGAGCTTTACGGCATCGACGTTATCAGGTGAGGGTCAGGGCGGCTCCTGCGCCTAGCGCGGGAGCTGGCCGTCGTCTGCCTTGATGACCGTCCCGGTCACGAAGCGCGAGCTTGGCGAGACGAGAAACAGCAGCGTCGAGTCCAGATCGTCCGGATAGCCCAGCCGCGCGCGGGGGAAGGCATCGATGAAGTCGGTGCCGCGCCGGTCGATCATGCCCTGGACCATCTCCGAAGCGATAGTGCCGGGCGCGATGCAGTTGACGTTGATGAAGTAGGGTGCCCACTCCTTTGCCAGAACCTCGGTCATCCGCACCATCGCGCTCTTGGTCACCGAATAGAGCGATCCCGCGACCGTCCCTGAGTAGAAGAACGCGCCGATCGAGGCGACGTTGACGATCCAGCCTGCCTCGCCCTTGCGGGCAATGTGACGCTTGGCGAATTCGGCGGACAGCACCCACGGCCCGCGGAAGTTGGTGTCTATCCCCGTGTCGATCTGGTCGAGCGACATGCGCGAGGCCCAGCCTGCCGCGTTCACGCCCGCATTGTTGACGAGAATGTCGACCGGGCCAAGCTCCGCCTCGATCCTGTCGAACACCGGCGGGCCGGCTTCCACATCCGACACGTCCAGTTCGACCGGCAGCACCGTGCCGCCAGCCCTGGTGATGATCTCGGCCAGATCCTCCAGCCGGTCGGTCCGGCGCGCGGCAATGGCGACCTTCGCGCCGCACGCCGCCAGCACCTGAGCAAAGCGCCAGCCGAGGCCGGATGACGCGCCCGTTACCAGCGCGACGCGGCCCGTGAGGTCGGTATCCAGCTTGACCGGGGGATCGATTGCCAATGCCATTATCCTATTTGCCCTTCCATTCCGGTTTGCGGCCCTCGGCGCGGGCGCGGACGGCCTCGCGGAAGTCCTCGCTGCGCCCGACTAGCAGTTGCTGGCGGTTCTCGATCGCCATGGCGTGTTCAAGGCTGGGCGAGTCGATTGCCATGTTGAGCCCGTCCTTGGTGAGCAGCAGGCCCATCGGGGTCGCCGCGAGCATGTCGTCGACATAACCCTGCGCGGCCTGTTCCAGTTCTGCGTCCGGCACGACCTGCGAGACGAGCCCGACGGCCAGCGCACGCGGAGCCTCGATGAAGCGGCCGGTCAGCATCAGTTCGGATGCGACCGAGACGCCGACAAGGCGCGGCAGGAAGTAGCTCGTCCCCATGTCGCAGGCGCTGAGGCCGACGCGGATGAAGGCCGCGTTCATCCGCGCGCTTTCGCCCGCGATGCGAATGTCGGAAGCCAGCGCCAGGGCAAAGCCGCCGCCCGCCGCCGCGCCGTGGATCAGGGTGACAATCGGCTGCGGGCAGCGCCGCATCCGCATGAACAGCTCGGACATGGTGCCCTGCTGGGCCAGCCCGCGCCCGAACGGCGGCTCGGCGATGCCGTCAGCATGCTCCTTGAGGTCCATGCCCGAGCAGAACCCCTTGCCAGCGCCGCGCAGGACGACGACGCGCACCTCGCGGTTCTCGCACAACGCGCCGAAGTAGTGCGACAGTTCGGCGGTCATCACCGTGTCGATGGCGTTCAGCCGGTCGGGCCGGTTGAGCGTCACCCACTCGGCCGCGCTGCGTCGCTCGATCTGAAATGTCTGGTAGTCCATTCTCGCTCCCGGCCCAGCGCTATCGCGGTGCGCCGCCTGTGTCCATCGGCAACGGCTTACCGCTCATGCTGCACGGCTGGAACACATGAGACACAGTCCTGAAAGGAAAAATCCGGTCCGGGTTCGCGGAGGTACGGCATGCCAGCCAGTCGCGACGATATTCAGAAAAGGCGGTGACGTTCCGAGTCATCGCGTGACCATGGCACAGGTCGCGTGCTTTAGGAAAACGCCCCGGCATGCCAGACCGTCGGCAGGGATGTCCCTGCGATGTAATGCGCAACCTGCCTCAGGCGGCGCGGCGCACACGACGTCACGCACCTGCCACGGAGTGGCCCGCGGTTGCAGAAAAATCCGCCGAGCCTGTCAGCCGAAAGTCAGGAAGTGATAGCCGACCGCTGCCACGGCAGTAGCGTAATCGTAGACAAACCCCGGATTGGTTATCACGTCATCCAGCACGATCACGTCCACCGTCCCGGCGGCCGTGTTGTTATAGGTAATCACCAGGTCGGTCACTTCGTCGCCTATGCTGCCACCCGCTGTGCCCGTCGTGAAGCTGAGATCGGCAACACTGGCGAGGCCCGAGACCATGATCTCGTCATCACTCGTGAAGTTTGTGATTTCGACAAATGTGTTTGCCGCGACATCCGTGGTGAAACAGAAGGCATCCGTCCCGGCATCGACCAGCACCGGGGGGTCAGAGCCGATAACCGACCCGATGTCGATCGAATATTCCGTGCAGGGCTCTTCCGGTGCGATGCTCAGGAAATCGAAACCGATCGCCGCGACTGCCGAAGCATAGTCGTTCACTAGGCCCGATGTCGTGATGACATCGCCAAGCACGATGATGTCGAGCGTACCGGTCGCAGTCGAAGCGTATGTAATATAGAGATCGTCGGCGCCTCCTCCGGTTCCCGTGGAGAAGGAGAGTTCGTCCACACTGGAAACGCCCGAAACGACGATCCTGTCATTGCTGGTGAAGTGCGCGATCCCCGCATAGGTGTTCGTGCGGACATCGGTCGTGAAGCAGAACGCATCGGTCCCGGCATTGATCAGTTCGGGACTACCGCTGACAGTCCTGCCATTATCGATCGAATATTCCGTACACGGCGGAAAAGACAGTCGCACGATCGCCAGATCGATTGCCTTGAAGCGATCTTCGACAGCGATGGTGAGGGTGTAGTTCGCATCGGCATCGTAGGGGATGAGCGACGTGGTCGTTACCAGACCGGTATACTTGTCGATGTTGAACACCACGCCGTCGTCAGCCGTGTACGTCTGCCTCTGCTTGCCATCGACCAGGAACGAATAGCCCAGCTTTTCCATCGGATCGGGATCGAAGGCCACGGCCTGATAGGAAAAGGTGCCGTCGTCGTCGATCAACACATCCGCATCGTTCAGAGCCTGATCCGATATTAAGTT
>JAGREN010000097.1:0-8904 GCA_020446505.1 Novosphingobium sp.
CGCCCGAAGTCGTGCCGTTCCAGGTGAACAGCACGTCACTGTTCCAGTCGACCTGCGAAAGGTCGGGAAGCTGGCCATAGTCAGCACGGATGACGGTGGGATCAAGCTTGAGCTGCTTGGCCACATCGGTCACCCAGCCTTCGCCGAAGCTTTCCCAGGCCAGCGTGGTTACGCCGCGTGCGCCGAGCATGGTCCACATCGCCATCTCGAAAGCGCCGGTGTCCGAGCCGGGCACGATGCCGATGCGGTGCGTGTCGGGCAGGCCGAGCACTTCGCGCATCAGGTCGATGCAATAGCCGAGGCGCGACTTGCCGATCTTGGCGCGGTGCGAGCGGCCAAGGCATTCTGTCGCCAGCTTGTCAGGGGAATAGCCCGGCGGCTTTGCGCAGGGACCGGAAGAAAAGAATGGCCGTGCGGGCTTTGCCGCAGGCTTCACAGCATCAGTCATTTCAGACTCTCCTTGCAGAGAGCACGCGCGGCGTTGGGACCGCGTGGCCCGGAGCCGCACATAGTGTTGCGCCGCAGCATGTCAAGCAGCTTGCCGCAATTCACGAACAGGTAATGGCATTTGCTAACGCGGTATTAACTATCACATGCGAGGGTTCCCTCATGCGGTGGATCGTTCCCCTCCTGCCCGCCCTGGTCATGCTTGGCGGTTGTGTCGATATCCCGAAGAGCCGGGATTCGCGCCAGTCGGTAGCGCGCTCGACCTCGGTCATCACGCCCCGACCCGAAGCGCGCCAGTGTCTTGCCCAGCTTGGCATGACCCAGGCGAGCTTCACGCCCGTCCCCGATCAATATTTCGGCGCAGGCTGTTCGACGCTGAACACGGTCCAGCTTGCGAGCCTGAGAAGCGACGATGCCATGCTGGCCCTGTCCAACATCGGCCCGGTGACCTGCCCGCTCGCCAATACCTTCGCTGGATGGGCGCGTTATGGCGTGGATCGCGCCGCGCGCCAGATCCTCGGCAGCCCGCTGGTCCGGATCGAGACGATGGGCAGCTATTCGTGCCGCAACGTGGCAGGCACCTCGCGCCGTTCGGGCCATGCCAGCGCCAATGCCATCGACGTATCGGCCTTCGTGCTGGCCGATGGACGCAGGATTCCGGTGCTGGGCACCTGGAACGGTGGCAGCGCGGCCGAGCGCCAGTTCCTTCGCGTCGTGCACCAGAGCGCCTGCAAGCGCTTCGGCACTTCACTCGGCCCGGACTACAACGCGGCCCACGCCAACCATTTCCACGTCGAAGTGAATGGCGGCGGTTACTGCCGATAGGAAAAGACGGCGATCATGCGACGCGGAACTTTCGGCAAACTCGGTAATCGCGTCGGCGCGCGGATCGAATTGCATGTCGCGGTCGCCCTCGACCTGCCGCACAAGCGAATCGAGTGCACCTTCGAAGATGTTTCGCGCAGCGGCGTGCGGGTAAACGTCTCACCCCCGCCGAAGGCCGGCTCAGCCGCGATCCTGCGTTTTGGCTCCATCGAGGCGATGGGCGTGGTCGTCTGGGTGCGGGGCAACCAGTGCGCAATTCAGTTCGACCGCGAACTGTCGACCGACGCGATGATGCAGTTGCAAGAAGTCGCCTCCGACCCGGAAAGCTGGGAGCGCGCCCGCGCTAGCGGCTTTTCGACCAACTGGCGCTAGGCGGCGTGCCTATCCGGGGCGCTGCAATCAGAACGGCAGGTTGTAGAGCTTGACCGCGTTGTCCTGAAGCACCTTCTTCTGCACTTCGTAGCTGTAGCCGCCGAGCACGTCCCTGAGGTGCGCCTGCACACCGGGATAGAGCGAGGTCGGGTGCGGGAAGTCGGTCTCGAACATGATCTTGTCCTCGCCGATCCGGTGCAGCAGGTCCTTCGGACCGACGCTTTCGAACCAGAACGTGCACCAGAAATGATCGTGCCAGTATTCCCACGGCGAACGCTTGAGAACGTCGCGCTTGCCGGCGAGCATTTCGCGGAACTGGTGCTCCAGCGCCTCCACGGCCCACGGAACCCAGCCCGCGCCGCTCTCGATCAGGCCGATCTTGAGGCCGGGGAACTGGTCGAGGCGACCGGAGACCATCCAGTTGCCCATGGTCGCGGCATTGCCCATCGAGAACATCATCGCGACGACAGCAAGGCCCTGCTCGAACTCGAAATCCTTCCAGGTCATCTGGAACGGATTGATCGAGGCATTGAGGTGGAAGTTCAGCGGCATTCCGGTGTCGCTGCACATTTCGAGGAATTCGTTCCAGTAGTCGTTCATGAAACTGGGAACGCCCACGAATTCCGGTGTGTCGGGCAGGACGAAGCCCTTGAGTCCCATTTCGTGGCAACGGCGCGCCTCGGCCATCATCGCGTCACGATCCCAATAGGGAAGGTGGGCCATGTTGAAGATGCGCTGACCGCTGGTTTCCTGATATTCGGCAGAGGCATCGTTGTAGATGCGCACGATCGAGTGGGCGAGATCCTTGTCGTCCAGGGTCATCAGCATGCCGGCCTGGGTCACGCCTGAATTCTGGAAGCAGATCTGCGCGTGGATGCCCATTTCGTCCATCGCCTTGAGGCGCGGCGCGATCTCGTGGCCGCCGGGATGCGACTGATCGAGGTTGGGGAAGGCAAAGCGACCCAGCAGCTTGTTGTTGTCCTTGCGGATCACGTTGCCGCCCGTGGCGCCCAGATCCCGGTCGCCGAGATACCAGCGATCCTTGCCGTCGACTCGCTTGATGACAGGCATCTTGTCCTTCATCGAGGCGGGGGCGCGGCTGGTGAAGAGATCGGGCGCTTCTGTCAGGTGCGCGTCGGTATCGACGATCTTGATGCCTTCGAACATCGGGTCGAGGCCGTTCGATTCCTTCGAGTAGTCGACCTCCTTGATGATCCCGCCTTCGCTGAAGCCTGTCTCGGCCCAGTACTTGACAGCGGATTCCTGCATTTCCTTCGTCTTGGGGTCTGCGTCGGCCATAGGACTGCCTTTCCGGTGAACTTTTTCGATGGCGCTAATATCGCAATTCATTCGCAGTAATGCAACGCGATCCGCCGCGCCGGGGCGATGATCCGACGTGCCCTTTCGGACACGGGCATGCGATGCAAAGTAATCAATAAATCGCTCTGGCGTCTTGCTCTCGCCGATCTGCGAATGCATGGAAACAGGCAGCTTTGGGAGAAGACAATGACGCTTCAGGCCACGCTCGAGCGCACCCCTGCCGCCGAGCTTGAAAAGATCTTTCCGCAGTCGCTCGACGGTATCCGCACGACGATGGAGAACCGTCCGGACAATGTTCCGGAAGACCGGATCGTGTCGATCTCGTCGGGCATGGACAATTACGCCAACGACCTTGTCGACGCCTATGAACCGTTCGGCTGGCTCGCGGGCGACAATATCCCGCGCCTGCTCTACAATCCGTCCAGTGGCATGGACATGCAATCGGTCGCCGGTGGCGGACCGTTCCTGGGCAACTGGGTCGTCACGCATTACGACGATATCGACCGGGTCTATTCCGACAACGACTATTTCTCGAACGCCGGACAGGCCGAATTCCAGCGGCTGATCGGCGAGACGTTCCCTTCGATCCCGCTGGCGATCGATCCGCCGGACCATTCGCAGTATCGCATGTTCCTGTGGCCGAATTTCACGCCTGCGCACATCACCAAGGTGCTCGAACCGCGCATCCGCGAAGTGGTGGTCGAAATGATCGAGGCCTGCGCCGACAAGGGCGAGGTCGACATGGCGTGGGATTTCGCGCGCGTGTTCCCGGTGCGCATTTTCATGGGCCTGATGGGCTTTCCCGACGAGAAGTTCGACGAATTCCTCGACTGGGAATGGAATATCCTCCACTCCGGCGATTTCGAGAAGATGCAGTGGGCGCTGCGCAACGTGCTCGGCTTCCTGCGCGGCTTCATCGAGGAGAAGCGCAAGAACCCGGACGAGTTCCTGACCTCGCGGATCGTTCATGGCGAGATCAAGGGCCGCAAGCTTACCGACGACGAGATCATCGGCATGACCTGGTTCCTGTGGCTCGGCGGTCTCGACACCGTGGCTGCAACCATCGCCCAGATGTATCGCCGCATGGCGCTTCAGCCCGAGCTGCAGACCATGATCCGCGAGAATCCGGACTGCATCAACGGTGCGGTCGAGGAATTCCTGCGCACCCAGCCGATCCTGTCCTCGGGCCGCCGCGCCACCAGGGATTTCGAGTGGCACGGCGTGCAGGTCAAGAAGGGCGACAGCTTCACCTGCTTCAACCCGGCTGGCAATTTCGACGCCGAGCAGTTCCCCAATCCGCGCACTTTCGATCCCAAGCGGGTAGGCAACCGGCACCATACTTTCGTGGCCGGCGTGCACATCTGCCTCGGCGCGCATCTTGCCCGTCGCGAACTGCGCGTGCTGCTGGAGGAATGGTTCAAGCGGATACCGGAATTCCGGGTGAAGCCGGGGACCGACACCACGCTCTATCCCTCGCTGCTCGGCATCCGTAACCTGCACATCGAGTGGGACGCATCGAAGGTGAAGCACCCGGCGTGAGCGAGGCGCGAAGGCTCCCGCTCGATCCCGACAGCGTCAAGGGCTTCCTCGATCCCGAGGAAGGCTGGGCGCTGCACGATGCTGCTGTCGCTGCCGTAGGGCTAGGCCCGGTCGTCGAGATCGGCGCCTATTGCGGAAAGTCGGCGATCTATCTCGGCACCGCGTGCAAGGCTTCGGGCAATACCCTGTTCTCGATCGACCATCATTGCGGGTCGGAGGAAAACCAGCCGGGCTGGGAATGGCACGACGTCGAATTGTGGGACGAAAATGCGGGGCGGCTCGACACGCTTCCGGTCTTTCGCGAGACGGTCCGGCTGGCCGGGCTGGACGACACGGTAGTGGCTCTCGTTGCTCGTTCGAACACCATATCGGCGGTGTGGGACCGGCCCTGCGGCATGGTCTTCATCGACGGCGGGCATACGATGGAAGCGGCGCTGGAAGACCTGCGCGGCTGGTCAGGCAAGGTAGCGCGCGGCGGCACCCTGGCCATCCACGATGTCTTCCCGAACCCGGAAGACGGAGGGCGTCCGCCCTTCGAGATCTACCAGATGGCGCTGGCTTCGGGGCTGTTCGAGGAAACGGCGGCGGTGAAAAGCCTGCGGCTGCTGCGGCGGATTTAGAAGTCGCGCCGGACCGGGAACGGGCTCATTTCCGCGCGCCCGCGAATACGCCCGCGGCGTCGTAGGTGCCCTGCATGCCGACCGGATAGGGATCGGTTATCCTGACGGGAACTTGCCAGCGGCCGCCCACTTCCGCCGCGTCCGGCCCCATGAAGCTGCCTTCGAATGTCGCCGGGCCGGTCAGGCCTAGCGTGTTGCTGAATTGCCCGGAAAAGGTGCTGCTTCCGATCGGGTGCGCGCCATCGGCAATCCGGTAGTCACCGATTTCGCGGTAACCTCCCGTCCCGTCATTGGCCATCAAGGTCATGCTGCCGGAAAGGCCGGCGCGCGCGAAATCGAGGTCGAGCTGCAGGGTGCCGACAACATCGCCGCCCTGAGTGGTCCAGCCTCTCGTCTGCGCGGAATAGGTGGCACTGCCGGTTACCGGAACCTCGGCCTGCGGGGTCGGGATTCCGGTCACGAAATACATCTCGTCGCCACCCTGGGCGAACCTGCCGATTGCCGTGTAGGTCAGGTTGATCTCGCGCTTGCGGGCAACTGCCACCCAGCCGACCGCGCTTTCCGGGTCATCTTCGGGGACCAGATAGAAATACCGAAACCACTTGCTGGGCGTGGAGTCCTTGGTGTCTTCGCGCGCATACCCGGTCCTGGTTCCGGGTATCGACACCGAATACTCCTCCGTCTCGGGATGATAGACAATCGCCAACTCGCTGGAATCGTAGCCGACGATGGAAAAGTGCAGGTACGGATATTCGCCGGACTGATTGATGCCGGCGGCATAGGAAATCAGCGGGCTGCTTTGGGGCAGCGGATAGAAGCCTGCCGGGCCATTCTGATCCGTTGCCGACGATGTGCTCGGCTCCGTCGTGGTGACCGGCGTTGGCGCGCTGGCGATTTGGCCGCCGCTGCCTGCACAGGCACAAAGCAAAGCGGCAAGGCTCAGGGGGCAGATCGTGGCAGGATAGCGCAACATGTTCATTCTCCCGCAAGAGTTCATGCAGGATGACACAACAAACAGGGCTCAACCGCCATGGGGGCGAGCCGATCATTAGCCGATGTTTTGCCGATGCCGGTTCGGCGCGGTGATTCAGCCCGCGAAGATTCCGCTGGCGGGCGAAATTTCCTCCAGCGCGTCGAGCGCCAGCACATAGGCGGCCTGCGTCCATGTGGGTTTCTCGGCGGGCCAGTCGATTTCCTCGGAAAACTGCCAGCCCATCCAGAATGTGCCGCATGTGTCGCGGCGGGCTTCGACCAGTTCGAGCAGCCGCACGGCCTCGTTGTTCATGCCGCAGCGAAGCAGCGCGATCACCAGTTCGCAGGTCTCGGCCACCGTGACCCACGGTTCGTGAGAAACGCAGCGACAGCCAAGGTCGCCATGCACGAAACGGTCCCATTCCTCGCGGATGCGGGCTTGCGCCTGCTCGCCTGTCAGCACGCCGGTCAGGACCGGATAGTACCAGTCCATCGCGTGATAGCCGCGTTCCTGATCCGAGCGGGAGAAGCGTTCGGGTCGGGCGCGAATCGCCTCGCCAAGCCGCTGCCGGGCCTCGCGCCAGCGCGGCTGGGGATCGCGCATGGCCGCTGCCAGATCGAGCGCATGGCCAAGGCTCGCATGGATCGAGGCATTGCCCGCCAGCAGCGCATCGTCGAGCCCCGTGCCGTGGGCCTCGGCGCACCAAGAGACGTCGCCATGGTCGTGCTGGTGGTCGAGCACATGGTCGATGGCAGCTCGCACCATCGGCCAGAAGGGACGTGCGGCGCGGGTGCCGAACAGCAGCCGGTGATGCTCCAGCGCCGTCGCGACATAGGCCGTGAAATTGGTGTCGAGCACCTGCGGGGCAGGCATGCGCGCGATGGAAACGTGGTCCGCCATCGGCAGGGCATTGCCGTATTCGCTGAGGAAAGCGCCGTCCCCGCGCTGCGCTTCGGCCAGAGCCTCAAGCCCCTTTCGCGCAGCCGCCTCCTCGCCTGCCACGCCCAGCGCCATGACGCATTCGGCATGGTTCCAGCTATCCCACGGTCCCTGTTCGAACCAGGGGATCGCGCCGTCCGCTTTCTGTACGTCGAGGATGCGGGCAATGGGAGCTGCCAGCTTTTCGCGATAGGCCCCTGATCGTTGCTGCAGCATCATGTCCGCCTGAAATACATCGCGACACTCTTGCCCATGACCGGGTCGAGCGCCTTTTCGAGCCCGCGCGTCAGCATGGGCGCTTTCATCATGTCCCAGACCAGCAGGCTGTGCCACGCCTTGACCAACGGGTGATCCTCGCGCCGGTTCCAGAACGCGGTCTTGAGCCACCAGTAGGGGGTGTGGAGCGCATGGGCGTGGTGCGACGAGAGGTAGGTGAAGCCCGCCGCTTCCACCAAGTTGCGCAGTTCGGCTGGCTGGATGATGCGGATATGCCCGCCCGGCTGGTCGGAATAGCCGCCCGGCCCGCTGGCGAGCTTCCAGCAGATCCGCTCGGGCCAGGCGCGCGGCACGGTCACGGCATAGATGCCGCCGGGTTTCAGCACCCGCGCGGCCTCGGCGACGAGAGCCGCCATGTCAGGGACATGCTCGAGCACTTCGGAGCAGATCGCCGCATCGAACGAGGCATCTTCGAATGGCAGCTTGCCGGCATCTGCGGAAAGGAATTCGGCTGGCGGTCCCTTGCCTTCGAGATCGGCCCCGCGTTCGCGCGCCAGCGCCAGCGATGGCTCGTCCAGATCGACGCCCACGGCCTGCGCTTCGGTTAGCAGCTGCACGCCGTGACAGTGCCGCCCTTCGCCGCAGCCAATGTCAATCACCCGGTCCCCCTTCCTGAGGCCGAGCGTTTCGATCCGGGCTGTCAGCATCGCTCGGCAATGGCCTCGCGCAGCAGGGCTTCGTAGGCCTCGCCGACCCGGTCCCAGCCGTAGCGTTCGCGCACGCGGGCAAGGCCCGCCGCAGCAAAGGCCGCGCGCTGTTCGCTGTCGCGCAGCAGGCCGTCGATGGCTTCACGAAGCGCATCTCCGCAGCCGGCGCGCACGATCAGGCCGGCATCGCCAACTACTTCGGGCAAGGCGCCGCCGTCGGTGACGACCACCGGGGTTCCGCAAGCCATGGCCTCGATCGCGGGCAGGCCGAACCCTTCATAGAGCGACGGCGTGACGCAAACCGTCGCGCTGGCATAGAGATCGGCGAGATCGGGTGTCGAAAGGCCGCTGACAAAGCGCAGCCTGCCTTCGTCCTCCAGCCTGCGGGCGAGAGTGCGTGTCGGCCCTTCGCGCGGCTTGCCGACGACGACCAGTTCAAGCTCAGGCCAGTCGGGCATCAGCGCCTCGAAGGCGGCGAGCAGGTGTCGCAGGCCCTTGAGCGGTACGTCCGAACTCGATGTCGTGACGATGCGCTGGCGTTGCGCCGGTGCCTCGGCGACGCGCGGGGCGAACAGCGCCTGGTCGACGCCCAGCGGGACCACGCTTATGCGCTCTGCATCGACGCCCATGCATTCGGCAATGTCGCGCGCACTGGCCGACGACACGGTGACGACGTGCTTCAGCGCCCTCGCGACACGCTCCTGCATCGGCAGGAAACCATACCAGCGCCGCGCCAGCACGCGCTTCTTCCAGCTTGGCTCGCTGGCCAGTTGCATCTCGAGGTCGCGGCGGATCGGATGATGGATCACACCGACTACCGGCAGATGTTCGCCGATCGCGATCAGGCCATCGGCAAGGCACTGGTTGTCGAGCACGACATCGAAATCTGCGGCATGATCCGCCAGCCATTTCGCCGCGCGCTGCCCAAAGCTCCACGGCTCCATGA
>JAGREN010000097.1:8918-12964 GCA_020446505.1 Novosphingobium sp.
CGAAATATTCGGCGGTATCGGTCCACGACTTCAGGTGGCGCGGACGCAGGGCGTAGCGGCCCAGCAAGGGCTGCGCGAACAGGTCGAGCGAAGGCAGCTTCTGCAGAGCCACGCCTTCGGGAACGTCGGGGTAGGGCGGACCGGACAGGATCGTCACTGCGTGGCCGCGCTCGGCCAGGGCGCGCGCGATGTTCGAGGAAAACACGCCCTGCCCGCCGACGCGCGGATCGGAGCGGTAGGACAGCAGCGCAATCCGCAAGGGCCGCGAATGCACGCCTGCCGTGCCGGCGTCGGAACGGCCTGCTGGTACGAGCCCTTCGGGGTCGCTGGTGGTCTTCGCCGTTGCCGTGTCGGCGCCTAGCGTGTCGAGAGGAGCTTTCATCGCCCCCTACATGGCAACTAAACTGTGCAACCGCAATATATGAGTAGAAGTGTATCGCAGTTTGGGCGCTGTCGTCACTGCGCCTGCATGTCGTAGTCCACCAGGAAGCTGAAATCGGGCAAGGCATGGAACGCCTGCTTCAAGGCTTCGCCCCAGCCGCTTGAAACGGCCTGGAAATAGGTGTCGTTCGCCTCGATCCGCCGTTCGTGAAGAGGCGTGAACGTGTCGCGCTCGATCACCATCATGTCGAGCGGCATGCCGACCGAAAGGTTCGCCTTCAACGTCGAATCGAACGACACCATGAGCAGCTTCACCGCGTCCTCGAAACTCAGTTCGCGATCATAGCCGCGCAGCAGGATCGGGCGACCGTATTTGGTTTCGCCGATCTGAAAGAACGGGGTGTCGAAACTGGCCTCGATGAAATTGCCTTCGGGATAGATGAGGAACAGGCGCGGTTCCATGTCCTTGATCTGTCCGGCGACGATCATGGTGGCGTTGAAGGTCGAGGATGCGCGCTGGCCGTTGCTGGACCTGATCGAATCGATGGTCTCGCGCAGCAGGGAGCCGATGCTCGTTGCCACCTGGAACATGGTCGGTGATTCCAGCAGGCTGTTGTGGCGTTCATCGGGCGCCTTGTTGCGCTCTTCCAGTTTGCTGACGACGGCCTGCGTGGTCGCAAGGTTGCCTGCCGTCAGCAAGGTGATGATCCGCTCGCCCGGCACCGACCAGCAGTGCATCTTGCGGAACACGGAAATGTTGTCGACGCCCGAATTGGTGCGCGTGTCGCTCATCAGCACGAGGCCCTTGTCGAGCAACATCCCCACGCAATATGTCATTGTTTTCCCCTTTGCGCGACGCTGCCTCGCTTATGGCCTCCATCGCACCACTTGCGCCAGCCCTTGCCTGAGTTCACCCCCCGGATTTTCAGGTCTGGCCGGTTTCGCCCTGTGATTGTTGCTGCTGTTGTTGCTGCTGAAGCGCCTGATTACCGCCCGAACCGGGCGCGTCCTCGCGAACCGTCACGTTCACGGCAAGCCCGATCTCGCCGGCATTGGCTGCTATCCCGGTGACGGGGGCGGCCTCGCGATAATCGCATCCGGTGGCAACCCGGACATAGCGCTCGTCAGGGCTGATGCCGTTGGAAACGTCGAAGCCGACCCAGCCCAGCCCTTCGAGGTGCGCTTCCGCCCAGCCGTGACCGGCGTCTTGTTCCTCGCGGTCGTCCATCAGCAGGTAGCCGCCGACATAGCGCATCGGCACGCCGATCAGGCGTCCTGCGCTGATGAAGATCTGCGCATGGTCCTGGCAGACGCCCTGTCCGGCCATGAGAGCCTGCTCGGCGGAGGTGTTCACATCGGTCGCGCCCGCCTTGTATTCGATTGCCTCCTGGACGGTCTGCGACAGGGCGTGGAGAAACTTCAGCGGGTCTTCGCGATCCTCGTCGACCGAGGCGACCAGCGCGCGCACCCTCAGACCAGCGCGGGTCAGCGGGGTCGCTCGCAGAAAGCTCCACAAGGGCATGTGCCCGGTATGGTGGCCGATGATGCCGTTCGTGTCCGCGGTGTCCACCAAACCCTTGCAGGTGACGCTGGTCTGCCCGACACCGGGCAGGAGCGAGACGAGCGTCGTGAAGTTATGGTGATGGTCTTCGTATTCGACCTCCACCCTCGCACCCTCGATTGTCATGTCCCATTCGCGGATGATCTGGCCGTGCGTGTCCTTCGGCTTGAGCCGCAGGCGTTGCAAGCCATGCGAGACAGGGCCGGAAAACGTATAGGCAGTTGTGTGGGTAACGGCGAGACGCATCAATCCGGCCTATTCGACGAACTTGTAGTCGGCAGCGATACTTTTGCCGATGCCGATCGTGTCGGAAATGAACCCGAGCAGGAATTCGTGCAGTCCGCCTTCGAAGATCTGGTCGATGTCGGTCTGGTGAAGGCGCGCGCAACCATCGCGAATCAGCTCGTGAGACGGCGCTTCGTGGCCGTATTCCTGCGCGAGGCCGTGCATGTTGCTCGCCAGTTTATTGTAGCAGAAGATAAGGCTCCTCGGAAATTTACCATCGAGAATCAGGAACTTGGCAATGCCCTTCGGGTCCATCGAGCCCTTGTTGAGCCAACGGTAGGCCCGGTCGCCCGAAACCGAACGGAGCAGGGTATCCCACTGTGCATTGTCGATCTGAGAGCCGACCCATGCCAGCGAGGGTAGCAGCACATAGTATTTCACATCAAGGATGCGGGCCGTATTGTCCGCGCGCTCGATAAAGGTGCCGATGCGCGAGAAGTTGTAGACCTCGTTGCGCAGCATTGTCCCTTCGATCGCACCGCGAACCTGAGTCGAGAGGCGCCGGATCAGCGCCAGAACGTCGCCCAGATCACGCTCGCGCACCGGACGGGCCAGGGCTTCGTTGAGCACCATCCAGCATTCGTTGGTCGATTCCCAGACCTCGGTGGTGATGCTGGTGCGCACCATCCGGGCGTTGGTTCGCGCCGATTCGACCATGCCCAGCACGCTGGAGGGATTGTTCTTGTCGCGCAGGATGAAGTTGAAGGCCTGCTGCCCTTCGTAGTCTTCATAGACGGTGCGGTAGGCCTCGTCCTGACCGGTCGTGACCAGGACCGATCGCCACTCGTCCTCGTGGGTTGCGTCCGCGCCGCGTGTGAGGGCTATGCGCAGTCCGACATTGAGCAGGCGCGCGGTGTTCTCTGCGCGCTCGAGATAGCGCGACATCCAGAACATCCCGTTGGCGGCGCGTCCGAGCATCAGTCCTCCAGCACCCAGGTGTCCTTGGTGCCGCCCCCTTGCGAGGAGTTCACCACCAGCGAACCCTTCTTGAGTGCAACGCGCGTAAGGCCGCCCGGCGTGATCTCGATGCCATCGGGCGAGACGAGCACGAAGGGCCGCAAGTCGACGTGGCGCGGTGCGAGGCCTGCCTTGGTGAAGATCGGCACGCTCGACAGGGAAAGGGTCGGCTGCGCGATGTAGTTGTCGGGATTGTCGAGCAGCTTCTTGCGGAACCTCTCGAGCTCCTTTTTCGATGCGGCAGGGCCGATCAGCATTCCGTAACCGCCCGAGCCGTGCACTTCCTTGACGACCAGCTCGGCGAGGTTGTCGAGAACGTATTTGAGCGAGTCCTCTTCGCGGCAGCGCCAGGTCTGCACATTGTTCAGGATCGGCTTTTCGCCCGTATAGAACTGCACGATGTCCGGCATGTAGCTGTAGAGCGCCTTGTCGTCGGCGATGCCCGTGCCCGGCGCATTGGCGATGGTTATGTTACCGGCGCGGTAGACGTCCATGATGCCCGGTATGCCGAGCATCGAATCGGGGTTGAAGGTCAGCGGGTCGAGATAATCGTCATCGACCCGGCGATAGAGCACGTCGATCGGCTGGTAGCCCGTTGTGCAGCGCATGGCGACGCGCCCGTCGACGACGCGCAGGTCGCTCGATTCGACAAGCTCCGCGCCCATCTGGTCGGCCAGGAAAGCGTGTTCGAAATAGGCCGAGTTGTAGATGCCGGGCGTCAACACCGCGAGAGTAGGCAGCGGCGCAGCGCACTGGGGCGCACAGGCGCGCAGCGAACGGGCGAGCAGGCGCGGATAGTTGGAGACGGTCTGCACCGGGATATTGGTGAACAGGTCCGGGAACATCGCCATCATCGTCTCGC
>JAGREN010000098.1 GCA_020446505.1 Novosphingobium sp.
CTCGTCGGCATGGGCGTGCTGCCGCTGCAGTTCAAGAACGGCGAGACCCGCGAGACGCTGGGCCTTACCGGCGACGATTCCTTCACGATCAAGGGCGTCGCCAGCCTCAAGCCGCAGCAGGACGTGGAAGTCGAAGTCACCCGCAGGGACGGCTCGAAGTTCACTTTCACCGCGCTGTGCCGCATCGATACCGCCAACGAGGTCGAGTATTACATGAACGGCGGCATCCTGCAGTACGTCCTTCGCAACCTCGCGAAGGGCTGATCCGAGGTATGGCAATCCGGCGCGCCCTTGCCACGAAACTGGTCGCGCCGGCCCTTGCCGGGCTCGCGCTCGCTGCCTGCAGTGCATCGGCTGATACCGGCACAGGCGAGGCGACCGCCAGCGCGACCCGAAGCGAAATTGCCACTGTCGATGCAGTCGGGCTCGAATCGCGCATCGCGCGTGACGAAGTCCGGCTGATCGACGTCCGCACACCCGAGGAATACGCCGAGGGGCACATCGAGGGCGCGACGAACATTCCGCTCAATCTCTTCGATCCCGCTGCGATCAAGGAGGAGGCAGGCAAGGAAACCGTGCTCTACTGCCGCTCCGGCCGTCGCTCGGCAATTGCCGCCGACATGCTTGCGAAAGCATGGGGCAAGCCGGTGCGCCACCTCTCCGGCGGCGTGCTCGCGTGGGAAGCGGCCAGGCTGCCGCTGGCGGACAGGAAAACCGGCTGCTGCTGACAACAAGGCGTTCAGCGCGGGTTTAGAGCCACCGTGGAATGTTCCCGATTGGAGGGACTACCCATGGCGCACTTACGTTCCCTGGCTCTCGCTGCATTGCTGATCTCGCCGTGCCCGGCACTCGCCCAGAGCGTGCACGCCAATCCCCTGATCGACTATGGCGGGTTCGAGAAACTTGTACGCGAGGTCGGACCCTTGCGGGAGGCGCGCCGGATCGAGTGGGCACGCTTCGCCAAGGAAGAAAAGGAAAACAACGCGATCCTGCTCGACGCCCGCTCAGCCGCCGACTTCGCGCGCGGACACATTGCAGGCGCAGTGAACCTGCCGTTCAGCGAATTCACCGACGCGAAGCTGAAAGCCGTACTCGGCCCTGATCGCCAGCGTCCGATCTACATTTACTGCAACAACAACTTTTCCGACAACGTCGCGCCTGTCGTGTCCAAGCGCGTCGAACTTGCGCTCAACATCCCGACCTTCGTCAACCTGGTTGGCTATGGCTATGCCAATGTCTGGGAACTTGCCGACGTCGTCAGCATCGCCGACCCGCGCATCGGGTGGGTTTCGAGTGAGAGTTGATGCTTATGGCCCGTGAAATCAGCCCGCACGCGATGTGAGGCAACCGGCGCGATGGACAAAAAGAGGGCGGTGCTTGGGGGCACCGCCCTTTATAACCCGATGGTTCCAGTTCGGGTTGGGATCTGTTGTCAGGCTGCCTTGCGCTGCGCCAGCTTGCGGCGTGCGAACAGGGCCGCCGCGCCTGCACCAAACAGAATGAGCATGGGCGGCGCGGGGACTTCGTGCCCGCCAGTGCTGCCCGTGCTTCCGGTCGTGCCGCCAGTGCTTCCGGTCGTGCCTCCGGTGCTGCCCGAAGAAGACGAGCTGGTGCTGCTCGATGTGGACGAAGAGGTCGAAGTCGATGTCGAACCAGTCGATCCGCCCGAGGTCGCGCCACTCGATGTGGAGGTCGTAGTCGTCGAATAACCGCCAGTGGTGGTCGTAGTAGTGGTCGATCCGCCAGTGGTCGTTGACGTTTGCGGCTTGTCCTTGCCGCCAGTGCTGCCGCCCGAGGACGAACTCGACGAACTGGACGAGGAAGAACTCGAAGAAGACGAGGAGGACGACGAAGACGAACTCGATCCGCCCGTGCTGGTCGAAGTCGATCCGCCCGAGGTCGAGGTAGAGGTCGAACCGCCAGACGTCGTGGTCGATACGACCACGCTGCCGCCGCTCGATCCGCCGCCGCCGAAGAAACCGCCGAAGAAGCCGCCGCCGAAACCGCCAAGACCGCCGCCGCCGATGACCACCGGCGCGCTGCCACCGCCGCTCACGATAGGCTGCGGGGGCGGAGGCGGAATATACTGCGGCACCGGCGCCATCACCATTTCAGGCTGCTCGCAGCATTCCTTCTTGATGACGCGGCGAATGCGCTTGGTCTGGCGCGGAGCTTCCGCGCGCCTGACTTCACGCTTGATCGGAATGCGCTTGTCCTTCTTGACCTGCTTCACCTTGCGGTATTCGGTCTTCGTTGCCGGCGTCTCTGCGACGTGGACGGCGCCGCCGCCGACGACTGCACAACCTGCTGCGCAGGCGGACAATTTAGCAAGGGCCATACGAACGGACATAAGCAGTGCTCTCTTTTGCGGTCATCCCTGATGCGGGACCGGGCGTTCCGGTGGGTTCCCGCAGGTCTTATGACGCAAAGAGCGCAGAGAGTTATTAATGGAGCAACGCCGTTAACCGAGATTCTGACGTCCCGAAACGGGAATCAGGGTTAATTTCGGCTTATGGTTTCCGATCTGTCCCGCAATGGGACTGAATTGGCCTCGGTTGCTGCGGAAACCGGCCAGTCGGGTATGGTGGGGAAGCTAACGGGCTGCGTGCGGCAGACGGCAATTGCGACCACGTTTCGCGGTTTGTCGAGCCTGAGCAAAGGAGCTGGTTGGCCTGTGTCCGGCGCCAGAAAACCGAACGAAAATGCTCAGTCGAACAGCCCGCCGGTGTCGGCAATCGGCGGCGTCAGGCCCAGGTGCCGCCAGCCGCGATCGTTGAGGCAGCGCCCGCGCGCGGTCCGCGCTACAAGGCCGAGCTGGATCAGGAACGGCTCGATCACTTCCTCGATGGTGTCGCGCGGCTCCGAAAGGCCCGCCGCGAGCGTCTCGATGCCGACCGGCCCACCCTTGTAGATGTCGGCGATCATCAGGAGATAGCGCCGGTCCTGCGCATCGAGACCGAGCGCGTCGACTTCGAGGCGCGTGAGCGCATCGTCGGCAATGGCGCGCGTGATGCTGGCACTCTTCGCGACATGAGCGAAATCGCGCACCCGGCGCAGCAGCCGTCCGGCAACGCGGGGCGTGCCGCGGGCGCGCCGGGCAATTTCCGCCGCGCCTTCGGGTTCGATGCCGATCCCCAGCAGGTTCGCCCCGCGCGTGACGACATGCTCCAGCTCGCCGTGCGTGTAGAAATTGAGGCGCACCGGAATGCCGAAACGGTCGCGCAAGGGCGTGGTCAGCAGGCCCTGCCGCGTGGTCGCGCCGACGAGCGTGAAGGCAGGCAGGTCGATCCGCACCGAGCGGGCAGACGGCCCCTCACCGATGATGAGGTCGAGCGCACGGTCCTCCATCGCCGGATAGAGCACTTCCTCGACCGCAGGATTGAGGCGGTGGATCTCGTCGATGAACAGGACATCGCCTTCCTCAAGGTTGGTGAGCAGTGCGGCAAGATCACCCGACTTGGCAATGACCGGGCCGCTGGTAGCGCGGAAGCCGACGCCAAGCTCGCGCGCGACGATCTGCGCCAGCGTCGTCTTGCCGAGGCCGGGCGGGCCGTGGAACAGGACATGGTCCATCGCTTCGGATCGGCTGCGCGCACTTTCGATGAAGACGCGCAGATTATCTTTCGCCGCTTCCTGGCCGACGAATTCGGCAAGCGTCTTGGGCCGCAGAGCGGCGTCTGCGTCTTCGGGCTGGCGGTCAGCGGAGAGGATGGGGTTGGGGGTTGTCATCTTGGGATACCGTCACCCTGAACTTGTTTCAGGGTCCATTTCTCGACATCTTCCAACCCATGCAAGTCCGGCAAAAACAACCCTGTACCTACATTCTCGCGAGCGGACATTATGGGACGCTCTACATCGGGGTTACATCCGATCTTACGTCCAGGCTCTCGCAGCACCGTAATGGTGCATTCCCCGGCTTCACAAGGCGCTACAACGTCCATCGCCTCGTCCACTACGAACTGTTCGGAGACATGGGCCGCGCCATCGCGCGCGAGAAGCAGCTCAAGAATTGGCACAGACAGTGGAAGATCAATCTGATCGAGGCTGGTAATCCACATTGGGAAGATTTGGCTGTTGGCTTTGGCCTTACACCGCTTGCGCCAGGCAAAAGGCGGGATGGATCCTGAAACAAGTTCAGGATGACGGGATTGCGGGCTAGCACTCACCCCGCCGCCCTCTTCAACGCCACACGAATCAGGTCGCTTTCCGCAGCACCCTCACCCAGTTCGCCCACGGCCAGCGCCACGGCATTCGCCGCCACGGCAGGCTTGAACCCAAGGTTCTGCAATGCCGACACCGCGTCCGCGCTGGCTGATCCGCCGGGCAGCGGCACCGCCGCTCCGCCGCCTGCGCCCGAACCACCCGGTATCGCGCCTGCCTTGTCCTTCAGCTCGTTGACGATCCGGCCCGCCAGCTTCGGCCCGACGCCTTGCGCCCGCGCCACCATCGCCGCGTCGCCGCGAGCGCAAGCGTCGCGCAGATCGCCGACCGGCAGCGCCGAAAGCACAGCCAGCGCCATCTTGCTGCCCACGCCCTGAATTCCGGTCAGCAGGCGGAACCACTCGCGCTCGCCCGCTTCGGCAAAACCGAGCAGCCGCATGTCATTTTCGGAAACCTGCAGGTCGGTGTGGACCGTGACCTTGTCGCCCCTCACGCCCAGCGCATCGAGCGTGCGGGCCGAGCAGTGGACGAGATAACCGACGCCTGCGACATCGATCACGGCCCAGTCGGGACCAAAATCGTCGAGCGTGCCAGTCAGCTTTGCGATCATGCCGAGCGAATAGCGCAGGCGGAACGGAAAGGGAATCTCTGGCTCGGCACAATCCCCGCTTGCCTCCGCGCGCGTTTGGGATACCGCCGGTGGCAGGGACAACATCGAGCGATTGGAACGAGTCGTGACGCGCATCAACCATCTGACAATTCTCGCACTTTCATCAGCCCTCGCGCTGGCTGGCTGCGGCAGCGGGAGCAAAGGCTCCAGTAGCGCCGAACCGGGCGACAGTGGGGCCGAAAAGGTCGGCAGCGCCCCCGCCGGGTGGAACGCGGCAGATGCCTGCTCGGTGCTCGACAAGGCCAAGGTGGGAGATTCTCTGAAAGTCGCGGTGCCGCAGACGCAGCTCGGCATGGTCCACGAGGCTGGCGCAGCCGACGCCGCCACCTCCGAATGCACCTATCTGGGCGAGGACGGGTCAAGCGTCGCCCGCCTGATGACGCGCTGGTCTCCCGTCGCCGACAACAGCGCCGAAGCGATCGCCACCACAAAATCCAGCGCGGCAGCGGCGATCAAGGCCTTCAGCGACAAGCCGCTGGAAGACGTTCCCGATCTCGGCAAGGCCGCGTTCTTCGTGCCCGCGGGCCTGCCTTCGCTCACCGTTTTTCTGGACGATGCGCGGATGGTGACGGTGACGATCGAAAAGGTGCCGGACGGCGCGAACGGCAAGGATCTGGCGATCGCGCTTGCGAAACAGGCCGGAGCCTGATCAGCCGTAAGCGCCATTGCCCCCGTGCGCGTGGGCGATGGCAACGGCAAGCGCGTCCGCCGCGTCAGCCCCTGCCAGTTTCACGCCCGGCAGCAGCACCTTGAGCATGGCCTGAATCTGCGCCTTTTCTGCCCCGCCAGTACCGACCAGCGCCTTCTTCACCACGCGCGTCGCATATTCGCTCACAGGCAGGCCGGCCCGCGCCAGGGCCAGCAGGCAGACTCCTCGCGCCTGCCCGAGCTTGAGCGTCGATTGCGCATTGGTGTTGACGAAGACTTCTTCCACCGCGCCCGCATCGGGCCGGTGGCTGAGGATCACGCCGGTCAGCTCACGATCGAGCGTGACCAGCCGCTCGGCCAGCGACGCCCTGGGATCGGTCTTCACCTGCCCGTTGGCGATATGGGAAAGCCGGTTGCCCGATTTCGCGATGACACCCCAGCCGGTCGTGCCGAGGCCGGGATCGAGGCCGATGATCAGCACGTCAGAGCCTGATGCCGAGGCGAGGGCCGAAATGCGCCATCAGCATGTAGAGCACCACGGTCAGCGCGCAGCCGAGCGCGAGCGCCAGCCAGAATGGCCAGCCGGCGCGCAGCATGGCCGGTATCGCCAGGAACATCGGCAGCGAAGGCAGCACATACCAGAAGGTCGCCTCGGCATGGCGGGCCATGTTCTCGGCGTCCGGGCGGGCATGCCAGAGCAGGATCATGCCCAGCACCGAAACAAGCGGCAGTGAGGCGACCAGTGCCGCGACCGTGGGAAGCCGCTTGCCGATCTCCGCTATGGCCGCGATCAAGGCTCCCGAAAGCAGCGCCTTGGCGACCAGCGCGAGCATGTCAGCCCAGCTTTTCCATGACCTCGTCCGAGACGTCGTAATTGCCCCAGACGGTCTGTACGTCGTCGTCGTCGTCGAGCGCGTCGATCAGCTTGAACAGGGTCTGCGCATCGCCTTCGGCCACGTCGACAGTAAGGTTCGGCTTCCACGCGAGCTTGACGCTCTCCGCCTCGCCCAGCGAGCCTTCGAGTTCCTTGGCGACTTCGTGGAGTGCATCCATCTGGGTCCAGATGACGTGACCGTCATCGGAGCTTTCGACGTCATCGGCACCAGCTTCGATTGCCGCTTCGAGAACCTTGTCCTCGTCGCCGACTGCAGACGGGTATTCGATCATGCCGACGCGCTCGAAGCCGTGGCTCACCGCGCCCGAAGCGCCGAGATTGCCGCCGTTCTTGCTGAACGCCGTGCGCACATTGGTTGCGGTTCGATTGCGGTTGTCGGTTAGCGCCTCGACGATCAGGGCAACGCCGCCGGGGCCATAGCCTTCGTAACGGATTTCCTCGTAATCATCGCCTTCGTTGGCCGAGGCCTTGTCGATCGCGCGCTGGATGTTGTCCTTGGGCAT
>JAGREN010000099.1 GCA_020446505.1 Novosphingobium sp.
GCCAGTCGGACAAGGGCGGCCTCGTATTCGGCGGCGATATCGACGGTTACAACTCCTATGCCCAGCGGGGAAACCTGCCTGTGGTCGAGGACGTGTGCGAAGGCGGAATGGCCGTCATGCCGATGATCGGGCGGGCGCGCCTGCTGCGCTCGTGGGGCGGGATCATGGACATGACCATGGACGGCTCGCCGATCATCGACGCATCACCCGTGCCGGGCCTCTATCTCAATGCCGGCTGGTGCTACGGCGGGTTCAAGGCCACCCCCGCCTCGGGCTGGTGCTTTGCGCATCTGCTCGCCAAAGACCAGCCGCACGAAACCGCTACTGCCTTCCGGCTCGACCGGTTCGAAACCGGGCATCTCATCGACGAAAAGGGCGCTGGCGCCCAGCCGAACCTGCACTGAGGGAGGAGAGCGATGCGACTGCCTTGCCCCTATTGCGGAAACCGGGATGCAGCCGAATTCGTCTATCGCGGCGATGCCGCGCCCCGTCGGCCGGACGGTGAAGCGGGCATGTTCGACTATGTCTATCTCCGCGACAACCGGGCGGGCGAGATGCGCGAGCTCTGGTATCATGCGCAAGGCTGCCGCAACTGGATCGTCGTCACGCGCGACACGGTTACACACGAGATTCACGGCTCCGAACTTGCGCGGGACAACAAGCGATGAGCCGCCTGCCACATGGCGGCCTGATCGACCGCAGCCGCCCCCTGAATTTCCGGTTCGACGGCGAGACCTTTGCAGGCTTCGAGGGCGATACGCTCGCCTCGGCGCTTCTCGCGAATGACGTGAAGCTGGTCGGTCGCTCGTTCAAGTACCACAGGCCGCGCGGTATCCTGACGGCAGGCAGCGAGGAGCCGAACGCGCTTGTAACCCTGCGGTCCGGTGCGCGGGCCGAGCCGAATACGCGCGCGACCATGGTGCAACTGTTCGAAGGGCTGGAAGCACAGAGCCAGAACCGCTGGCCGAACCTCAAGCTCGACCTCATGGCGGTGAACCAGCTGGCGGGGCCAATGTTCGCTGCGGGCTTCTACTACAAGACCTTCATGTGGCCGCGCCCCTTCTGGGAAAAGGTCTACGAGCCCGTAATCCGCCGCGCTGCCGGGCTGGGCGAACTGTCGGGCCTGCCCGATCCGGACACCTACGACCACGATCACGCCTTCTGTGACCTTCTGGTTATCGGCGCGGGACCGGCAGGTCTATCCGCAGCTCTAACCGTGGGGCGAGCGGGACTGCGGGTGATTCTGGCCGAAGACGACTGGGAGCTCGGCGGAAGGCTTCTGGCGGATCGCCAGCAGGTCGATGGACTGGCGGGCGAAATCTGGGCCGAACGTGCCCGACAAGAACTCTCCTCGCTGCCCAATGTAAAGGTGCTGACGCGCACCGCCGTTTTCGGGATCTACGACGGGCGCGAATATGCCGCGATCGAGCGGCTGGCCGATCACCTGCCTTCGCCTGCCGAAGGTCAGCCCCGCCAGCGGCTCTGGAAGATCGTGGCCAAGCGGGCGATCCTGGCGACGGGGGCGATAGAGCGTCCTATCGTGTTCGGCGGAAACGACCGGCCCGGCGTCATGCAGGCCGGAGCGGTACGCACCTATGTCAACCGCTTTGCAGCCATGCCGGGAAGGCGGGCTGTCCTCTTCACCAGCAGCGATTCTGGCTGGCAGACGGCGCTCGACCTGCAGGCTGTTGGGATCGAAGTTGCTGTCGTGGTCGACCCTCGAAGCAGTGCTCCGACAGTTGCCAGTGATGTCCAGCGCGCAGGCGCCCAAGTGTTCCTCGACGCTCATGTGCGAAAGGCCAGCGGAGTACCGGTCAGCAAGGTCGAGATCATGCGCAGCGATGGCCGCGTGGTGAAACTGAGCGCAGACCTCGTAGCCATATCCGGCGGCTGGAACCCGGCTATCGGGCTTGGCAGCAACCTCGGGCACCGCCCGAAATGGTGCGATGAACGCGGCTGTTTCCTGCTTGACCAGACACCTCCCGGCCTGACCGCTGCGGGTGCGGCGGCGGGCCGGTTCACGCTGGCAGAAGCGCTGGCCGATGGCGCGGCGAAAGCTGTCGAAGCAGCAAGCGACCTTGGCACGACTTGCACCGCACCTGATTTCGCCGTGAGCGAGGAAAGCGACGCAGGCGCGGCTTACTGGTCAGCGCCAGCGCCGCGCGGCAAGGCGTTCGTCGATTTCCAGAACGATGTCACCGACAAGGATGTCGCGCTGGCCGCCCGCGAAGGCTTCGTCTCGATCGAGCACATGAAGCGTTACACCACGCTCGGCATGGCGACGGACCAGGGCAAGTCGGGCCAGCTCAATGGCCATGCCCTGCTCGCGCAGCAGATCGGCAAGTCGATCGCCGAGACGGGCACGATCCTGTCGCGCGCGCCCTATCAGCCTGTCGCCATCGGCGCTCTGGCAGGCCATCAACGCGGCGAAAATTTCCGGCCCGTGCGGCAGACGGCTTCGCATGACTGGGCGGCGGAGAATGGCGCTGCCTTCGCCAATGTCGGGCAGTGGAAGCGCGCGCAATGGTATGCCCGCCAGGGCGAGACGCACTGGCGCGAAAGCGTGGATCGCGAAGTCACGATGACGCGGAGCGGCGTGGGCATCTGCGACGTCTCGACACTTGGCAAGATCGACGTGCAGGGGCCGGACGCGGGCGTGCTGCTGGACCGGCTCTACATCAACACCTTCTCGACCCTGAACGTAGGCAAGGCGCGCTACGGCGTCATGTTGCGCGAGGATGGCATGGTGATGGACGACGGCACGGTGACGCACTTTGCCGAGGACAGCTTCTACGTCACCACGACCACCGCCAATGCCGCGCCGGTCATGCAGCATATCGATTTCGCCCGGCAGGTGCTGTGGCCCGATCTGGACGTGCAGGCCACGTCCGTGACCGAGCAATGGGCGACCTGGTCGGTGGCCGGACCGAAGTCGCGCGAACTGCTTCAAGCCGCGTTCCCGGATCTTGACCTGTCTAACGATTCGTTCCCCTTCATGGCTGCGGCGAAATTCGTCTGGCAAGGCAATCCGGCACGAATTTTCCGTGTTTCGTTTTCGGGTGAGCTGGCCTTCGAAGTGAGCGTGCCGGCGCTGAAGGGGCAGGACCTGCTCGCGCACCTGCTGGCAAGCGGCGAGCCGTTCGATGCGATCCCCTATGGCACCGAGGCTTTGGGCGTCATGCGGATCGAAAAGGGCCACCCGGCAGGCAATGAGCTCAACGGCCAGACGACGGCTGCCGACCTCGGTCTCGCCCGGATGATGTCGAAGAAGAAGGATTACATCGGGCGCGTCATGGCCGCCCGGCCCGGTCTCGTGGACGAAGCGCGGCCGCGACTGGTTGGCCTGCGCCCTCTCGATGCCAGCGAAGTCTTGCGGGCCGGTGCCCATCTGCTGCCACTCGGCGCAGCTCCGGTTGCAGTGAACGATCAGGGATATGTCACGTCGGCGGCATGGTCGCCGACGCTGGGTCATTCCATTGCGCTTGCACTCTTGTCGCATGGAGCCGAGCGCCATGGCGAAACCGTCCTGGTGCACGATCCTGTGCGCGGCGGTGACATCGAGGCCGCGGTTTGCGACCCGGTGTTCCTCGATCCCGAAGGGGAGCGGATGCGTGGGTGAAGCCCTGACTGTCAGCGAACGCACCGGCCTCGGCATCGCAACCGTCATGGCCCGGCGCGGCGTAGACGCGGCGGCGATTGGTGCCGTTCTTGGTTGCGCGCTTCCCGGGGGGCCGGGATGGCGCAACGGAGGCGACCTGTCGGCTATCGGCACCGGGCCGGGCACCTGGCTTGTCATGACGGAAACCGGCTCGGGAGACTTTGCCGAGGATCTGACGCAGCGCTTCAGGGGTCTTGCTTCCGTAACGGACCAGTCGAGCGCCTATGCCGTATTCAGGCTTTCGGGACATGACGCCCGCACCCTGCTCCAGCGCGGCGTGTCCATCGACCTTCATCCCGCCGCATTTGCACCGGGCAGCGCCGCGACCAGCATGATCTCGCACATCGGTGTGATTTTCTGGCAGATGGACGATGCGCCGACCTACGAGGTCGCCGTATTTCGCAGTCTGGCAGGCAGCTTCCGCCATTGGCTCGACAGTGTTGCGGCGACGCTGTGATTGCGGCTTTCGCAGGAAGTGGTCCATAGCCGACGAAAGAAGATGAACTGGAGGGTGCGCAATGACCGTCAAGCAGCAGGATGCAGACCTGCAAACCGGCTCGTCCGCGCCCGAGGCTGATGAGCGGTCGCTGGAAAAGGCGCTTGGCCTGCAGGTGCGCGCACTGCGTCGTCAGCAAGATCTTTCGGTCGCCGATCTCGCCGGGGCCGCCGGAATCTCCAACGGCATGCTCTCGAAAATCGAGAACGGCGGCATATCGCCCTCGCTGACAACGCTGCAGGCGATTTCGCAGGCGTTGCAGGTGCCGCTGTCGTCGCTGTTTTCTTCGTTCGAGGAGCGACAGGACTGTTCCTTCGTGCCAGCAGGGCAAGGCCTCACGATAGACCGGCGCGGCACCAAGGTCGGGCATATCTATCAACTTCTGGGCCACGTCCTTCGCGGCGATGTGGCGATGGAGCCCTATCTCATCAAACTGAGCGAGGACGCAGCGCCTCACACCAGCTTCCGGCACTCCGGCATAGAGTTCATCTACATGCTGACCGGCGAGATGACCTACCGACATGGAGCAGGCAGCTATCCGCTGAAACCGGGCGACTCCCTGCTGTTCGACAGTTCCGCGACGCATGGGCCGGAAGTGCTCTCTGGGGCGGAAACCACCTATCTCTCGATCATCGTCTACCCGCGCAGCGATGGACAGTAACCAATTCTAATGTTTCTTATAAGGAAACGGTGTTTCCCTACAGTTGACATTAACCGACCGCGCGCCTAGTTTCCGCAAAGTGGAAATCGACGAAGGATTCGGCGGATGTGCGGAATTGTCGGGCTGTTCCTGAAGGACAGCTCGCTTGAGCCACAGCTCGGTTCGCTGCTGGCTGGCATGCTCGAAGTTATGACGGATCGCGGGCCCGACTCTGCCGGTTTCGCCATCTATGGCAGCGGCCAGAAGGGACACGTTAAACTGACCCTGCGCGGAAGCGATCTTGAGGCGATAAAAGTCTCGCTCGACCCAGATTCCACCATGGTGCTGCGCGACACCCACGCGGTTCTCGTCGTGCCGCAGGACAGGGAAGATGAGGTTCGCGGCTGGCTGGCTGTGAACCGGCCGGATGTCGTCGTAACCGGCGCGGGCGAGCGGATCGAACTTTACAAGGAAGTGGGGCTTCCGGCCGACGTGGCGACACGGTTCGGCCTCGATGGCATGGCTGGCACGCACGGCATCGGCCACACCCGCATGGCAACCGAAAGCGCCGTCACGACCGATGGCGCGCACCCGTTCTCGACCGGCAAGGACCAGTGCCTGGTCCACAACGGTTCGCTGTCGAACCACGCCAGCCTTCGCCGCATGCTGGAGCCGGAAGGTATCGCCATCCACACCGAGAACGACAGCGAGGTCGCCGCCGGATATCTAACCTGGAAAATGCGAGGCGGAGCATCATTGGCCGAGGCGCTGGAAGCCAGCCTTGAAGATCTGGACGGCTTCTACACCTTCGTCGTCGGCACCGAAGATGGTTTCGCCGTGCTGCGCGATCCGATCTCCTGCAAGCCCGCGGTCATGGCCGAGACAGACCAGTACGTCGCCTTCGGTTCGGAATATCGCGCCCTCGTCAGCCTGCCCGGCATAGAGAACGCCAAGGTTTTCGAGCCGGATCCTGCCCGCGTCTATGCGTGGACTCGTAGCTGATGCCGGTTGTCGATCTTGCCACCTCTTCGCGCCGTGATCTCAACGCGGCGCTCCATGCCCTGCGCGAGGGCGACAACGACATGCACTGGCGTGTCGAGAATCCGGCGGGGCAGCACGCGCTCGCCTGCGGCCTTGACGCTCCCGTCACTGTCGAGATCGCCGGGCACGCAGGCTATTACTGCGCGGGCATGAACCAGCATGCGACAGTCGTTGTCGAAGGCAATGCCGGTGTCGGCGTGGCCGAGAACATGATGTCCGGGCGCGTTCATGTGAAGGGAGACGCCAGCCAGTCGGCCGGAGCGACCGCGCATGGCGGTCTGCTCGTTATCGACGGCAATGCTTCGGCGCGCTGCGGCATCTCGATGAAGGGCGTCGACATCGTCGTGAAAGGCTCGATCGGGCCGATGAGTGCTTTCATGGCGCAGGCGGGACGGCTGGTCGTTCTCGGCGATGCAGGCGATGCGCTGGGCGATTCGATCTACGAAGCGCGCATTTATGTCGCAGGCGAAGTCGCGGGCCTCGGCGCGGACTGCGTGGAAAAGGAAATGCGTGAGGAGCATCGAGCGGAGCTTCGCGAGCTGTTCGAGGCTGCGGGGGTCGAGGCCGATCCGGCCATGTTCAGGCGCTACGGTTCGGCGCGGCAACTGTACAATTTCCACGTCGACAACGCGGCTGCCTACTGAGGGAATGCCAGATGGATCTCGATAACATTCCCCAGACCCTTCCGCGTTATTCCGCCACATTCGATCCGCATACCCTGTCGGAAATCCGCCGGGCTGCGGCAACGGGCATCTACGATGTTCGTGGCGGCGGCGCGAAGCGGGCTCTCCCGCACTTCGACGACCTGCTGTTCCTCGGTGCTTCGATGTCGCGCTATCCGCTCGAAGGCTATCGCGAGAAATGCGCGACCGATGTGTGGCTCGGCACGCGCCATGCGAGCAAGCCCATCCACCTCAAGATCCCGATCACCATAGCCGGTATGAGCTTCGGCTCGCTATCGGCCCAGGCAAAGGAAGCGCTGGGGCGTGGGGCGAGCATCGCCGGAACTTCGACCACGACCGGCGACGGCGGCATGACGCCCGAAGAGCGCGGGCAATCCGAAACGCTGGTCTATCAGTATCTGCCCAGCCGCTATGGCATGAACCCCGACGACCTGCGCAAGGCCGATGCCATCGAGGTCGTGCTGGGCCAGGGTGCAAAGCCCGGCGGTGGCGGCATGCTGCTTGGCCAGAAAATATCCGACCGCGTTGCTGAAATGCGCACCTTGCCCAAGGGCATCGACCAGCGTTCGGCCTGTCGTCACCCCGACTGGACCGGGCCGGACGATCTCGAAATCAAGATCGAGGAACTGCGCGAGATCACCGACTGGGAAAAGCCGATCTACGTCAAGGTCGGCGCGACGCGCCCCTATTACGATGTCGCCCTTGCAGTGAAATCCGGCGCTGATGTCGTCGTGCTCGACGGCATGCAGGGCGGCACGGCAGCGACGCAGGAGGTGTTCATCGAACATGTCGGCATCCCGACCCTCGCGGCCATCCGGCCAGCCGTGCAGGCGCTTCAGGACCTGGGTATGTATCGCAAGGTCCAGCTCATCGTTTCGGGCGGCATCCGCAACGGCGCCG
>JAGREN010000100.1 GCA_020446505.1 Novosphingobium sp.
AGCCGTGCCAGCAGCCGAGCGACTGCGTGTAGTTGGCGGGGTCCGCATCGTAGGCGGCCATGTCGGCGCGCATGATCTTGGCCGTGTAGCGAGCGATGTCGAGGCCGGACTGGAACCGGTTCTGCAGACGCATGCGAGCGACGTACTGCGCGTCGATGCCGTCCCAGGTCTTGGTATTCTGAGCAATGGTGCGGTCGGCCTCGGCAATGGTCTGCTGGTAGGTCACGGCTTTATTCCTTGATGCGATATGAAGGTGGATGTCTGTGGCGGGGCAGATACCGACGCATTTTGCATCGCGGAATGGCCCGCGGAGTCGGTTTGTCAAACGTTACAAACATTCTTTGTAAAGATGTAAGGATGTGACATAAGGCGGGTGTATGGCTGAGACAAAACCCCTTTTCATCGGCCCGCGCCTGCGCCGTTTGCGGCGCGAGCTCGGCCTCACGCAGCAGGCGATGGCGGACGATCTCGCCATTTCGCCAAGCTATGTCGCGCTGCTGGAACGCAACCAGCGCCCCCTGACCGCCGACATGCTGGTGCGGCTGGCGCGCACCTATGGTCTGGACGTCACCGAACTGGCGAGCGACGACGGCGCGGCCTATGCCCAGCGCATCGCGGAGGTTCTGCGCGACCCGATCTTCGCCGATATCGACCTTCCCGCACTCGAAGTCGCGGACCTTGCCACCAACTTCCCCGGCGTTTCCGAAGCCCTGCTGCGCCTGCACGGGGCCTTCATGCGCGAGCAGGAAGCCCTCGCCAGCCAGCGCGTGAGCGGAGCCGAGGGCGAACAGGGCGATCAGGTCGCTGCCGCCAGACAGTTCCTCGCAAGCAGGCGCAACTACTTCCACGATCTCGACAGCCGTGCCGAGGCTCTTGCAGCGGAGATCGACAGTGCAGGGGGGCTGCGCGACTGGATCGGGCGGCAGGGCGTGCGCGTGCGCTTCCTGCCGCCTGACGTCATGCTCGGCGCGCTGCGCCGGTTCGACCGGCACAACCAGCAACTCCTGCTTGCCGACACGCTCGACGCAGCGAGCCGCGACTACCAGATGGCGGTCCATATCGCGCATACCGCCCTGCGCAGCGAGATTTCGCGGACCGTGCGCGAGCAGGACATCGGCGCCACCAACACCGAGGCGCTGGTGCGCCGCGCTCTTGCTGCCTACGCTGCGGCGGCGCTGCTCATGCCCTATGGCGCCTTCGCCAGGGCGGTCGAGATGCGGCGCTACGACATCGAGGCGCTGGCCCGCCAGTTCGGCGCGAGCTTCGAGCAGGTCGCCCATCGCCTGACCACTTTGCAACGGCCTGGCGATTCGCGGGTGCCGTTCTTCTTCATTCGAGTCGACGAGGCAGGCAACGTGTCGAAGCGACTGGACGGTGCGGGCTTCCCCTTTGCCGCGCATGGCGGTGGTTGTCCCCTGTGGTCGGTCCATTCGGTGTTCCGCAGGCCTGGCGAGATCGTCACGCAATGGCTGGAACTGCCCGACGGCCAGAAGTTCTTTTCGATCGCGCGCACCGTGACGGCAGGCGGGGGCAGCTACGAGACTCCTCGCGTGATGCGCGCCATCGCGCTGGCCTGCGCTGCCGAGCATGCGAAGGATCTGGTCTATGCCGAAGGAAGCGACGAAGCCGGAACGCCGATTGGCGTGACCTGTCGCCTGTGCAACCGCGCCGAATGCCATGCCCGCGCCTTGCCGCCCATTGGCCGCGACGTGCTGCCAGACGACTATCGCCGATCCTTCGCGCCGTTTGAATTTGCGGAAAGCTGAGCAGGGGCGATTTGCCGCTATTGACGGTCGCGGCGGTGCGGCCTACGCAGTCCAATTCGAAATAGCGAAAAATCGAAATAGCGAACTGACTAGCATGTCGAGATCCTCACCGGGCGTCAAACGCGTTGCGGCCATCCTGAACTTTATCGCCGATCATCCCGGCCAGGCTTTTGCGCTGACCGATCTGGTCAAGGCGCTGAAACTAAGTCGGGCGACGTGCCACGCGCTGCTGACCGGCCTTGTCGATGTCGGCTATCTCTATCGCACCAGCGATAAAACCTATGTGCTCGGACCGGCGCTTGCCGCCATCGGTCGCACGGCCGCCCAGCACTTCTCGCCGCTGCAGGTCGCCCAGCCGGAGATGCGCAAGCTCGCCGACGAGTTCAACGTGCTGTGCGGCGCCTACTTCCTCGACGATTCGGTCGTCCACCTGCGCGACCGTGCCGCTTCGGCCAGCCATGTCGGCTACCCGGTGCCGCTCGGCGCGCGCTTCAAGCTGCACGAGGCACTCGCTCCGGTGTTCTTCTCGGACGAAGAGAAGGGTTTCGACAACTGGCTGCGCACCACCGACTTCGAGCCGAGCGACGCGCAGAAGAGCCTCTTTCGCGAAGCTGCCGCTGCCGTTCGGCGTGACGGCTACATCGTGATCGAGCGCAGGGCCGGTGTCAGCATGGATGGCGCAGGGTATGACGAGGTCGTGGCGACCAGTTCCTCGGACCTGCCGATCGAAGTGCTTGTCGAGTTGACCGGCGAACGCAGCTATTCCGTCGCGGCGATCATGGCGCCCGTGCGCGATGAAAAGGGACGAGTCAGCTTCGCTCTTGGCATAACGGGTTTCTACACCACTATGTCGATGGATCGGGTCCGCCATGCCGGTCAGCAGCTACGGGATGCCTGCGCGCGCGTTTCCGATTTCATTTCCGGCGCAAGCGCGCAGGCGCAGGCTGCTTGACTCTCTTAGCGGCCACTCTACCATCGCGATTTCGAATAGTAGTTCACGATTTCGAATAAATGATCTCGGCTGAGTGAGCCGACCGGGAGCAGGCAATGTCTGATGTAATCGTCGCGCCATCGACGCGCGACCTTGATGATCTGAGCAAGGATCTGGCCGACTGGATGCAGTCGCGCATGCCCGACGCCAGCAATATCACCATAAACAATCTGGAATATCCGCGCGGTGCGGGCCAGTCGCACGAGACGATCCTGTTCGACGCGCACTGGAACGAGGGTGGCGAGCGGATCGATCAGGGCTTCGTGGTGCGATTCAAGCCCACCAGCTTCATCATGTTCCCCGACGACCTGTGGGAAGAGCAGATCGCGATCATGCAGTTGTTCGACGAGGACGGTCGTATTCCTGTCGCCAAGGTCTGGTGGAAGGAAGACGACGAATCGATCCTCGGCGGCAAGTTCTACGTCATGGAAAAGAAGAAGGGGCGCGTTCCTGTCAGCGTGCCGCCATATGCTCTGTCAGGCTGGTTCTTCGAAGCCACTCCCGAACAGCGCAACCGCGCTTGGCGTCAGGGAGTCGAAGCCATGGCGCGCCTGCACACCATGCCAGTCGAAAAGCTCGGTTTTCTGAAAGGCCCGACCGCAGGCGCCGATCAGGGGCTTCCGCAGGAGTGGGACAAGTGGTGCCGCTACGTTGACTGGGTCAATGCCGATGGCGAGGTTCCGGTCCTCAAGCCCGCGCTGGCAAAGCTGGAATCGACCAAGCCCAACCACACTGCGCCGGGGCTGGTCTGGGGCGATTGCCGCATCGGCAACATGATGTTCGACGCGAACTTCGATCTGATCGCGGTCATGGACTGGGAACAGGTTACGCTGGGGGGAAGTCTCAACGACCTGGGCTGGTGGCTGTCGATGGGCGAAATGATGCATGGCGCATCGGGTTTTTGCGGCGCCCACCTCGAGGGCATGGGGACGCGGCAGGAAACCATCGACCTGTGGGAGAGCATCACCGGCCAGTCGTCCGAAGGCATCGAATGGTACGAGGATTTCATGATTCTCAAGACCACCGTGATGTCGATCCGCATGAGCCGCATGCGCGGCCAGGAGCCGCCGATCGATCCGGAATCGATCCGCAAGCGCCTCAATCTTGACTGAGCGAGCGGCGCAATGTGCGTCTGCTGGAATGATTGTGCTCTTGTGCATTTCCCATTAGGCCGGGCACACATTGTGCGAGCATCGCCAGATTTGACCGGGAGAGACTAGATCGTGACGAAAGGCCCCGCTGTGCCCGAGGATCCAAGGCAGGCAACGACCTTCCCGCAATTCATCCGTTCGACCGCTGCCAAGTTCGGAGACGAGCTGTTTGGCAGGCTTGAGGATGGCGAAGGACCGGATGCTTCGCTTACATACCGAGAAATAGACGAACGTTCGGCGCAGATGGCGCGCGGCTTCCTCGCGCGGGGAATCGGCAAGGGCATGCGCGTCGGCTTCATCTACGGCAATAGCCCTGCTTTCGTCATCGTGATGTCGGCACTGGCGCGGATCGGTGCCGTCGCGATTCCGATCAGCACGCTCATCAAGGGCAACGAACTCGTTCGCGTGCTGCGCCAGAGCGACGTCAGCACGCTGATCGTCCAGCGCGAACTGCTGGGTCGCGACTATGTCGAGCGGCTGTGCGAGGCGCTGCCCGGCCTGACCGAGGCTGGTGAAGGACCGCTGTTCCTGCCGCAGGCGCCGTACTTGCGCTGGGTCATATCGACGGGTGACAACCTGCCTGCCGCGGTTCTGCAACTCGGCGATATCGTCGCTGGCGGTGACGTGGTGGACGAGTCCATCCTGCTCGAAGTCGAGTCCGAAGTTCACTCCTCCGACCAGATGATCGAGATCTACACCTCCGGCTCGATGGCGCTGCCCAAGGGCGTCAAGCACAACCACGGCCCGGTCCTGTTCCGCGCGGAATATGTCGGGCGCATGCAGGGCGCCAAGCACGGTGTGGAAAGCCCATGCTTCCTGCCGATGTTCTGGGTCGGCGGCCTTACGATCACGCTCTTGCCCAACTGGATTCACGGCGCGCCGACTTTGTTCACGGACAAGACCAATATCAACAGCCGCTCGGCTATGGGCACGGTTCTCAGCGACGAAGATGTCGCCGAAATGAGCAAGCACATGTCCCGGCCCTATTGGGGTCTGGGCATGACCGAGACGCTTGGCCCCTATTCGTTTGGCGACGATTTCCGCGCGCCGGGTCGCCCGATGTGCGCGCCGATGGACCACTTCGCCGATCGCTACGACATCCGCATTGCCGACGAGAACGACCAGCCGGTCGGCGATGGCGAAATCGGCGAGATGCAGGTGCGCGGCTATCCGGTCACGACCGGTCATCACAAGATCGAGAAGAGCGAGTTCTTCACCGACGACGGTTACTTCCACACGGGTGACCTGTGCCTCGTGGATGGTTCGCGTGTCCATTTCGTCGGACGCAGCGGAGACATGATAAAGACGGCAAGTTCCAACGTCTCGCCAGCAGAGGTCGAGCTGGAAATGCAGTTGCTCCCGCAGATCGAGAATGCCTATGTGACGGGCATTCCCGACAAGGAGCGGGGGCAGATCGTCGCAGCTGCGGTAATCGCGAGCGAAGGCGTCGGCGAGCTGGATTTCGCCGCGATCGAAGCCGAACTGCGCCGCAACATGTCCGGCTACAAGGTGCCGCGCGCATACCTTCAGATCGAGCGCGAAGACCTGCCGATGCTGCACTCCAACAAGGTGTCGAAGCGCATACTTGCCGACATTCTGGTAGAAAGGCTCGGACGGCAGGACGCCGCCTGAGCATCCTCGCCGAGACCGCGCCCCGGCAAGAGGCGCGGTCCGCGACGCTCTATTTCAACAGTACCGGAATCGCAGTCGGTCCGCGCTGTTCGAAGCCGCCGCCGATGGTCGGCGTCGGTGCGTCCGGGTCGAGCCGCATATTGGGGAAGGCTTCCAGCAGCGCGGTGATCGCGTGCATGATTTCCACCTTGGCGACGTTCATGCCGAGGCAGCGGTGCGTGCCGAGACCGAAAGCCATGTTGCTGAGCTTCGGGCGATTGATGTCATAGACATCGGGGTTATCCCAGCGCGAGGGATCGCGGTTGGCTGGGGCAATGCCGATCTCGACGATATCGCCCTCGGCGATCTTATGACCGTAGAGTTCGGTATCCTTCGTGGCGTTCCGGTAGAAGTACGGCGCGGTCGGGTTCCACCGCAGCGATTCTTCAACGGCGTCGTCAAGGCGAGACGGATCGGCCCTGACCTGTGCCAGTTGGTCCGGATTGGTGAGCAGGGCAAACAGTGTGATCCCCATCTGACGCCACGAAGTGCCGCCGCCTGCGATCATCACGATCTTGGCCATGTGCATGATCTCGCGTTCCGTCATCGGTCGCGAATCCTCGCCCGGAATCTTTACCGATGCAGCAAGCAGCGTGCTGACCAGATCCTCGGTCGGATTGGCCCGGCGTTCCTCGATCAGGCCGAGCAGGATTTCCTCGACGAGCATGAAGTTCTTGTAGCGTACTTCGGGCGGCACGCCCGCGTTCTCGACGCTGTTGACGTGGGCGTGACGGAACCGCAGCGCCTCGTCGCCTTCGAGGCCGATCGCCGTGGTGATCGTATAGACCGGAATGCGTGCGCAGATCTCCATGTTGAGGTCTGCGCTGTCGCGGGTTTTCAGCCTGTCGACCAGTCGTTCGACAATCGAATCGATGGTGAACTCGCGCCACCAGCCGGTCGCTTCGGGCATCAGGAACTTGGGCTGGATCGCACGGCGGAATGCGCGATGGATCGGCGGATCCATCTCCAGGACCGAAAGGGTCTGTTCGTTCGCGGCATTGGGAGTATGCGAAATCGCATTCGAGAAAGTCGCCGGATCGCGAAAGACTGCCTCGCAGGCTTCGTAGGTCAGCACCGTCCAGTGCTGCTTGCCTGCCATGCCGGGGTGGCGAAGATGGTCGGGCAGGCCCAGCAATTCGCGCAGTTTGCCCTTGTGGACCGGCGCCTTGGCCTGAAGGGCAGCGATCTCGTCGGTGACGTCCCGCTCGATGTAGTTGCCCATGTGCTTGGCTTCTTCGGTCACGTCGTACAGCTTGCTGTACAGCGGATCGTCGGCAGTCAGGACGTCTTCCATGCAATTCTCCCTGAACGACAACGCCGCGCCGGACCCTTGTGGTCCGACGCGGCGTCAGTCGTTTCATTTTGCCTGCGACATCAGTCGACGCGCAGGAATTTCTTTGCGTTGTTGCAGATGATATCGCGGATATCCTCTTCGGGCACGCCCTCGAAATCGCGCAGGATCACCTGGTGCGAATTGGGGAACGTGGTTTCCGAGTGCGGATAGTCCGACGACCACATGATGTTGCCGGCGCCCGGCATGTTGCGCTGAAGAATGCCGGCGCGGTCGTTGATGAACGAGCCCCAGACGTTCTTGTCCATGTAGTAGCTCGGCGGGTTCTTCAGCTCGCTCTGGGTCCAGTAGCGCTGCTTCTCCCAGGTCCGGTCGCAGTATTCGGCGAACCATGCGAACCAGCCCACGCCCGATTCGACCGAGGCGATGCGCAGATCCGGGAAGCGGTCGAACACGCAGTTGTAGATCAGGATGCCGATGGGTTCGGCCATGGCCAGCTTCGACATCGGCATGTCGGCCAGGAAAAATTCCTTCTGGCCGAACCGGGGCACGCGGCCGCCGAGGTGGAACGTCAGCGCAAGGTCGAGGTCGACGATGGTCGCCCAGAACTTGTCGAACACCGGATCGGCGTACTGCAGCGGGCTGTTGCGGTCGCCGGTCAGCGCCGAAACCTGTCCGTCCTTGAGCGCGGCGACGCCGGAACTCGTCGACCAGGCATCCCTGTTCTGCGGGAAGGCGGGCATGTTGATCGCCTTGAAGCCCATCTTGGCGAGCTTCTTGACCTGTTCGACCGTCTCATCGACGTCGCGCATGGTGACATATCCGACCGGGAAAAGGCGGTTGGGATCGGCCTGCGCGAAGTCCATGACCCAGCGGTTGTAGGCGTCGTAGCTGGCGAGATAGAGCTCGTTGTCCTGCGTGCCGAGCGGACCGCCGCCAAACATCAGGGCATAGTCCATGCCGTCGAGGTCCATGTCGGCAAGGCGAACTTCGGGATCCCAGATCGGACGCACGTCAGTCACGCGGCCCTTCATCTTGAAGTCCTCGTTCTTGCGACCGGCCTGGTTGTTGATCATCATGAAGGGCGACTTCTTGCCCTCGAAGATGATGTAGTCGCCATCGTCCTCGTGGACGAGCTGCGGAGCACGATCTTTCAGGTTCGCGGGGAGATAGTTCGCCCACATGTCCTTCGGCGGATCGATGTGTGCATCGATGTCGAAAATCTCGCCAAGGTGCCAGTTCTCCACCTTGCCGCTTACGATTTCGGGATCAGCTTCACTCATTGCGCAGTCTCCTCTGCCAAAGTCTCTCTAGAGTCTCTCAATTCGAAATGGCGAACTTATTATCGTCATTATGAACGCACGAGTCAAGGTGCGCTCGATGCCATGCGCTGTCGAATGACGCATTTATACCACCGCTCGGCCTCGTCTCAAAATACCACGCCCTTCACCTTGAGGTCGATGATGCCGTCTTCGTCATAGCCAAGCGATTCGAGGATCGAGTCGCTGTCGGCGCCGAGATCGGGCGAGCGTTTGGCCTTCATCGTCTCACCGCCGAACATCCAGGGCAGGGCGACGAGCGGAATGGTGGTGCCATCGCCGTAATCGACAGTCTGGACCATGTCGTTGGCGACGACCTGCGGATCCTTGTGGATTTCGCCAACGTGCTGGACCACGTCCCACTGTCCGTCCTGCCGCCCGAGGATCTCGCGCCATTCGGCAAGCGTGTGCGAGGCGAACAGCGCCGTCAGTTCGGCCATGCAGGCGTCGATGTTCTCGCGGCGCAGGGCGGAGTCGGCGAAATCGGGGTTGGCCGCAAGGTCGGGCCGTCCGGCCGCCTTGCAGAAGCCGTCCCAGTATTTGTCGGCTTGCAGCATGCACAGCGCAACGAAGCGATCGTCCTTCGTGCGGTAGGTTTCGACCAGCGGGTTGAACGCGGGTTGCTTTTGCGGCTTGGGGAATTTGACGATGCCGTCCATCGTCGATTGCGCGATAAGCCGCTGCATCGACCACATCGCCGTGCCGAGGAGCGACACGTCGACGACCGAACCCTCGCCCGTCCTTTCCCGCTTCGCCAGCGCAGCGCAGATCGCGCCTGCCAGCATGGCGCCCGACATGGTGTCACCGAAGGCCGGCCCCGGTGTCGCGACGGGCCGCTCGGCGCCGTCGAAGGTCATGGTCGAGGAAATGCCGCCACGCGCCCAGTAAGTGATCGAATCGTAGCCACCCTTCGCGGCTTCGGGGCCGCTCGGCCCGGTGCCGCTGCCCGAAGCATAGACGATGTTGGGAAACCTGGCGCAGATCGAATCGGCGTCGATCTCCATCTTCTTGCGCGCCGGTGGCAGCAGGTTGGTGAGGAACACGTCCGCACCCTCGCACAGCTTCATCAGCACCTCGCGCCCTTCCTCCATCTTGAGGTCGAGCGTGATCGAGCGTTTGCCGCGGTTGTAGCTTTCCCAGGAGAGATCGACCTTGGACTTGTCCATGCCGCCGATCTGCAGGCCGCGCAGCGGATCGCCGCTGGGCGGTTCGACCTTGATGACGTCCGCGCCGAGATCGCTCAGCACGCCGCCGCACGAAGGCACCATCGCCCACATCGCAACTTCCACAACTTTGAAGCCTTCCAGAGGTCTGCTCATTCTCATCCTCGATTTTGTGCTATCCGAGTGCGGATCATAGCCTGTCAGGGCCGCCATCCGAAATTCTCTATTTCGAAGCATTGAACGAAATGGCGAATTGCGTCAATACGACTGCCATAGTCATAACAAGTGAGAGATGCCCGAGATGTCCAGCCAAGCCAAAGCACCCAGCCAGCCCAAGATCGCGGTTCCGGCTACCGCCGCCGAGGCGCTCGATCCTGCGTGGCTGAGCCAGGCACTCTCCGAAGTCAGCGGGGGCAAGGCGGTCACCTCGGTCGAACAGGTCGAATATCTCAAGACGATGGCGACCAAGATCCGCTTCGCTGTGACCTACGAGGGTTCGGACGAGAAGCACGCCTATTGCGTCAAGGGACTGCTCGATATCGACGAGGGCAATGCGGGTCTGGGATCGACCTGCGTCGCCGAAGCCGACTTTTACTGCAAGCTGGCTCCGCAGATGCAGGTGCGCGTGCCGGAATGCCTTGTCGCGGTGATCGACCGGGAGGCCCAGAACGCGACGATCATCATGCGCGACGTGATCGATCAAGGCGGAACCTTCTGCTCGGCGCTTGAGACATTCACCGCCGACGATGCCGCATCGAGCCTGTCTCAGCTTGCCGCGCTCCATGCCTCGCAAGGCCTGCTCAAGACTGAAACCTGGATCGAACCGCGCGCCGCGCAGATCGCGCGCATGCCTGCCTTTACCGGCGAGCTGATCCAGCCGCTGATGGACGATCCGCGCGGCGATAACCTGACGCCCGAAGTGCGCAGCGGCGACAACATCCTCGCGGCAATGCGCGCCTTCGCCGACCTGTCGGACAACCGACCGCAGTTCCTGCTCCACGGCGACAGCCACGCCGGCAACATCTTCCGCACCAGCGAGGGCCTTGGCCTGATCGACTGGCAGGTCATCCAGCACGGCGGCTGGGCGCTCGATGTCGCCTATCACCTCAATGCCGTGCTGCCGACCGAGATCGCCGAGAAGGAAGAGCGCCGCCTAGTCAACGACTACCTCGCCCGGATGCGCGCCTCGGGCGTGGACATGCCGAACGATGAAGACGCGTGGACGCAGTACCGCGAAGGCGTCGCCTACGGCCTGTTCATGTGGGCGATTACCCGCCGGGTCGATCCGCCGATCATCTATCGCTTCACTGACCGCCTCGGCAAGGCGGCGATGCGGCACGACACGTTCAAGCTGCTCGGCGTGGTCTAGTTCGTCCGGTAAGCTTCTACCCGCCGACCATGTCGCGGCTGCTTACTTCGTAAGCCGGGCTGCCCGTAGCCGGATCTGCCATGATCTGGATCGGACCGTTGTTCACGATGAAATAGACGCAATCTTCCAGCGTCGTCGTCGCATCGTGGACGGCGCCCTTTGGCTCGTAGCCATAGTCGCCCGGACCATATTCGGTGTCGCGGACTGCGATCCGGCCGCTGAGCATCAGGAAATGCGCGTCGTGCAGGTGAACGTGCGGCGGAGCCGTGTAGCCCTTGGACCAGCGCAGAAGGCTCGCCCAGCTACCCGTTTCGACATCGGTCCAGAGCAACTTGGACCACGCACGGCCCGGATCGGTCTCGACCCATTCCCTGTCCGCCGCGCCGGCCAGCGCCAGCGGGATTTGCGCCGCAATCATCTGTGTCATTGGAACCTCTCCTAAGTCTTCAGATGCCAGTCCAGCAGCGCCAGGGTGCTTGCCCAGCTCACGCGGTGGTACTGCGGATCGTAGGCGATGCCGGGTGCGACGCCTTCGTGGTCCGGATCGGTGAACGAGTGCTGGGCGTGGCTGAACAGGGTAAGCTGGTGCACCACTTCGGCTTCGCGCAGTTCGGTCTGGAAGGCGAGGTAATCGTCCATCGGCGCGAAGGGATCGCGGCCTGCGCAGAAGGCGACGACTTCAGCCAGCACCGCACCTTTTTGGGCAGGCGCGTGGGTGGGCAGGATGCCGTGGTAGCTGACGACGCACTTGAGGTCCGCTCCGCTGCGCGCGAGTTCGAGCACGCATTTGCCGCCGAAGCAGTAGCCGATGGCGGCCACCCGGCTCTCGTCCACTTCGTCCATTGCGCAGACGAGTTCGAACCATTCGACCACGCGCGCGCGCAGCAGTTCGGGGCGCTCGAGCAGGCCGACATAGTTCGCGCCGGTGCTTTCGGGCGTCGATAGGTCCGCCCCGCTGTCGTAAACGCTGGCTGCCACGGCGAGGTAGCCCATGGCGGCAAGGCCGCGCACGTTGCTCTCGAAGGTCGGGCCGGTGCCGCCTGCGCCGGGAAACAGGATCACCGTGGGATGTGGTCCCTTGCCGCCATCAGGCCGGGCGAGAAACCCGTCCATTGCCATTCCATCGTGCATGCAGCTTGTCGTTTCGAACTGGCTCATCGTTGCAAGAATCCCCTCCTGGTGTGGCAATGCTTGTGGGGCCGCGCCGCCACGGTGTCAAAGAACGAAACGAAGGCCGCCCCGTTGTCGGCCAGCGGGCCGCGTGCCATATGATTTGCAATGGGAAAGGCGGACTTTTCAACATCGAGGCCAACGCGCTTAGGGGTGATCGTGGTCATCGCCCTGATCCACGTCGCGGTCATTTTCGGGTTGATTCGCGCCTTTGCTCCCGATGTCGTCGACGAGGTGGTGGAAAGCGTGACCTCGGCGATCTTCGTCACGGTAACGACCCCTACGCCTACTCCCACGCCGCCACCGGAGCCGCCCGCCAAGGCAGCGGCTCAGCAGGAACAGGGAGCGCAAGGCGCGGCAGGCAAGAAAGCCAAGCCGCGCGAAGTGACCGCTCCTGATCCGAAGATCGTGATTTCGGAGAAGCCGGCCCCGCCCGCGAGCTCGACTGGTACGGAAAACCGCTCCGGCGCGCGTGAGGCGGGCGAGGGAACCGGCGCAGGAGGCACCGGTACCGGAACCGGCGCGGGCGGAGAAGGATCGGGGCAGGGTGGAGGCGGCGGCATCGCCAGCAAAGCCGAGAAGATCAAGGGGGACATCAATTCGGCGCGAGACTATCCGCGGGAGAGTCGCGATGCCCGCATCGGGGCCAGTGTCGTCATCGCGATCACGGTGGGAACCGACGGCAGGCCCAGGAGCTGCCGCGTGGCGCGGCCGAGCCCCGATCCCGAAGCGGACCGAATTACCTGTGACCTTGCCATGAAGCGTTTCCGCTTCCGTCCCGCCACGAATGCGGACGGCCAGCCAGTCGAGTCCGTTTACGGCTGGCAGCAGCTATGGTTCTACAAGGGAAGCAGGTAAGTCGCGCCCCGGTTATGGAAAACGTCATGACTGCGCGGTAAGGCACTATGCATGAGCGAAATTGTCCCAGTCATCCTGTGCGGCGGTAGCGGCACGCGCCTCTGGCCCAGGAGCCGCGCCACTTGTCCCAAGCCGTTCCTGCCGCTGATCGGCAAGGAGACGATATTCGAGGCGACTCTGGCGCGCTGCGCACCCTTTGCCGCGCCGGTGATCGTGACGGGCACGGCGCACCTCGATCATGTCGAGGCGCAGCTTGGCAGTGGCGGCGCGCGCATCCTTGTCGAGCCGCAGGCCCGCAACACGGCAGCCGCCATCGCGCTGGCTGCGCTTCGCCTGCCCGCAGATGCGGTGATGCTGGTCTGCCCGAGCGATCACCACATCGGCAATCCGCAAGCCTTTGCCGAGGCGGCGCGCAAGGCTGCCGCTCTGGCGCAACAGGGCTGGCTGGTCAGCTTCGGCATCGAAGCCACTGCGCCCGAAACCGGCTACGGCTACCTCAAGCGCGGCGAAATGCTGGGCGATCTGGGCTTCCGCACCGCGCAGTTCGTGGAAAAGCCCGATCTCGAAAAGGCGAAAGCGTTCCTCGCCGAGGGAGGATATTCGTGGAACGGCGGCATCTTCGCTTTCAGCGTTGCGCGCTTCCTTGAGGAACTGGAGACACATTGCCCCGACGTTCTTGGCCCGGTGCGTGAGGCCGTTTCTTCAGGATCGGAAGATGGCGCGCGCTTCCATCCCGATTCAGCCGCCTTTGCCAGAGCAGAGTCCATCTCGGTCGACTATGCGGTGATGGAACGGACCGATCGAGCCGCATTGGTTCCGGCTGACATGGACTGGTCGGACATAGGCAGCTGGGAATCGCTCCATGCCGCGCGGGACAAGGACGGTCTCGGCAATTCGGTGCGGGGCAAGGTGGAACTGGTCGATTGCCGCCGGGTGCTCGTCGAAAGCGACGGCCCGCGCGTTTCGGTGATCGGGCTCGAAGGCGTGGTGATCGTGGTCGACGGCGACGAGGTGCTGGTGACCACGATGGAAGGTGCGCAGAAAGTCGGCAAGCTCGACGGAGCGGCAAATCAGTGAGCGGCGTTCTGCCCGTGCGGCAGGTTGCCAAGCCGTGGGGCAGGGACGTGCTGCCCGCGCCGTTCCGCGCGCCTCAGGGGGAGCGGATCGGAGAGATCTGGTTCGAACCGCCAGCCGAACTTCCCGGCCTGCTCGTCAAATACATCTTCACCAGCGACAAGCTCTCGGTGCAGGTCCACCCGTCCGATGCGCAGCTTCCCGGCCACGGCAAGGAAGAATGCTGGCTGATCGTGGATGCGGAACCCGGCGCCTGCCTCGGCATCGGCTTTCGCGAGAGGCTGACCGCTGAGGCAATGCGGGAGGGCGCGCTCGACGGATCGATAGAACGTCTGCTGGAATGGCATCCGGTCGAAGCGGGCGATTTTTTCTACATCCCCGCCAACACGGTCCATGCGATCGGCGCAGGCGTCAGCCTGATCGAGGTGCAACAGAACAGCGACGTCACCTATCGCCTGTTCGACTATGGCCGCCCGCGCGAACTGCATCTCGACCAGGCCGTGGCCGTGGCAAGGGGAGAACCCTATGCCGCCGCGCTGCGCTCCTATGTCCCGGCGGGCGTAGCGTGCCGACTGGTCGAAGGGCCGCTGTTCCGGCTCGATCAGATCACCGGCGCCGGATTCGAAACCATTGCATCGGACTACGCGGGCGCGCCGTTCCTCCTCATCCCGCGCGACGCCTCTGCCGAAGTGGACGGCCAGACGGTCGAACCGGGCGGCTGTGTGCTGGTCGGCAAGGGCGAAGCGATGACACTTGCGCCAGATGGCACCTATCTGTTGTCTCAGACTATCTGACTATTGATCCCGGTCCTGCCGGATGCGAAGGACGGCCCCGAAGAAATTTGGGAGTTGCCCCGTGTCCAAACTACACCCTGTGTCCGCCGATTGGGCGAGCCGCGCCTATGTCAACGCCGACCGCTATCAGGAAATGTATCGCCGCTCGCTCGAAGAGCCCGAGGCTTTCTGGCGTGAGGAAAGCGCCCGGCTCGACTGGATCAAGCCGTGGACCAAGCTCAACGAATGCAGCTTCAACGAGGCGGACTTCGGCATCAAGTGGTTCGAGGACGGCACGCTCAACGTCTCGGTGAACTGCCTCGATCGCCATCTCGACACCCGCGGCGACGAACTGGCGATCATCTGGGAAGGTGACGATCCGGCGGAATACCGCACCTTTACCTATCGCGAATTGCACGATGCGGTTTGCCGCGCGGGCGCTTCGCTGCGCGCGCTTGGCGTCAAGAAGGGCGACCGCGTCACCATCTACCTGCCGATGATCCCCGAGGCGGCAATCGCCATGCTCGCCTGCGCGCGGATCGGCGCGATCCACTCGGTCGTCTTCGCGGGCTTCTCGCCCGATGCTCTGGCCGGGCGCATCCAGGACTGCGACAGCACCGTGGTCATTACCGCCGATGGCGGCATGCGCGGCAGCAAGCTGGTTCCGCTCAAGGAGAACGTCGACAAGGCGCTCGAGAGCTGCCCTTCGGTCGAATATGTTCTCGTCGTCGGGCGCACCGGCATCGAGATCGACATGAAGGAAGACCGTGATATCTCCTGGTATGCGCAGCTCAGCCTGTCGAACGTGTGCGAGCCGGAAGAAATGAACGCGGAAGACCCGCTGTTCATCCTCTACACCTCCGGCTCGACCGGCAAGCCGAAGGGCG
>JAGREN010000101.1:0-261 GCA_020446505.1 Novosphingobium sp.
TGCCGGGCGGCCGTTCCATCGTTCTTGAACGCCTGCCGGGCGCGGACGCCAGCGGCTACGCCGGCCTTGAGGATGGCGTCGATTATCATTGGTGGGATCTGATGAAGGCCGCAGGGCTGTCCACGTTGCTTGCGGTCGGCACGGAGCTGGCGACGAGCGACGAGGACCGGCTTGTTCGAGCTATCCGCGACGGGGCGCAGGATACCGTCAATCAGGCAGGCCAGCAGATCGTGCAACGCCAGTTGCAGGTTGCGCCGACGC
>JAGREN010000101.1:302-2742 GCA_020446505.1 Novosphingobium sp.
GGATCATCGTCACCCGCGACCTTGTGTTCGCGCCGGCAGGAGGTTGACCATGACCAAGCTGAAGCTCGGCCCGCTGCCCGACGACAAGCCCGTGAAGGTGACGGTGGAGCTGCCCGCGCCGCTTCACCGCGATCTGGTCGCCTATGCCGATGTGCTGGCCCGCGAGAGCGGCCAGCCCGCCGCCGATCCCATCAAGCTGATCGTGCCGATGCTGGAGCGGTTCATCGCCACGGATCGCGGATTCGCCAAGGCTCGGCGAGCCGCAAGCTAAGTCCCATCCCGGCAGGGGTGCCGCCAGCGCACAGGCGCAAATGCGGCACGCTACAGGCCGCCGACTGCCCTCCATAGTTCGCTTAATTCCGGGGCTTTGAACGCCCCGGAATCCACACCGAACCAAGGAGGATTCCATGTGCGCAGAGCGCCGCCGCGCCCGCAAAGGGCGACCGCGACAGTCGATCCCCGAACCACTTCCCGACGATCTGTTCGACTACGCCGACGATCCTGCGCCGGACGACCGGACGCGAGCCGGCAACACGCCACTTCTCGGCCCGGACGGCCAGAGGATGCGCGTTACCGACGATTGGCCGGAGGACATTCCCGTTACCGAGGCCGAGATTGACGTGTTCGAGCGCTGGTTCGGCGATGTGTTCGACGAACTCTTGAACCCGAGAAAGCCGGATGACAGCTTGCAATTCCTATCTCAAACTGATAGGAAAAAGACATGAGCGCGGATCGTGATCCGGGCCTCGACACGCTTCTGGACCTCGACGGACAGATGCTCTTTGTCGATCCAGAGGGCGGCCATTGGGTGAAGTTCGTCGTCACCCGCGTTCCGGCATCCCCGGAGAAGCCGCACGGCCTCGATTATTCGCTCACGCTTCACGGGCCTTCGGGCGAACGACTGGTCGGCTTCGACAATGCCCACCCGGTCGGCCGGGGCAGGCGCGGCGAGCCGATGGACCATCGGCACCGCTTTCAGACCGTGAAGCTTTACGCCTACGAGGATGCGGCCACGCTGCTGGCCGACTTCTGGCAGGCCGTGGACGCGGTGTTGAAGGAACGAGGTGCCCTATGACCACATTGAAAGTCGGGATTGCCGACTATGAAGAAATGAAGGCCCGCACCATGCGGATCGCGCGCGGCGAGGAAAAACCTGCGCCCAGCGATCCGAAGGTATGGTTCACCTCGACCGAATCCTTTGCCAAGGTGCTGTCGGCCGGCAACCGCGAACTGCTGCGCATCATCGCCGAGAAAGTCCCGGCATCGCTGGAGGAACTGGCGGAAATCACCGGCCGGGCCGGCTCCAACCTGTCACGCACCCTGAAAACCATGGAGAGCTATGGCCTTGTGCGGTTTGAACCGGGGCATGGACGCAAACTCGCGCCCAAGGTGGTGCATGACCGGGTGGAGCTGGCGTTGCCCCTGATCGACCGCCCCAAGGCGAAGAAAGCTATGGGAGGCCAAGCATGAACAAGCACAGCCCAACCACTACCGCCCGTGCCGCCCTCTATCTGCGCGTCTCGACTGCCCGGCAGGCCGAGCATGACATTTCCATTCCCGACCAGAAGCGGCAGGGCGAAGCCTATTGCGAGCAACGCGGCCTGCAACTGGTGGAGACGTTCATCGAAGCAGGCGCAACCGCCACCAACGACAAACGCCCCGAGTTTCAACGAATGATCGAAGCGGGCACGACCAAGCCCGCGCCCTTCGATATTGTCGTGGTCCACTCGTTCAGCCGGTTCTTCCGCGATCACTTCGAGATGGAGTTCTACGTTAGAAAGCTGGCGAAGAACGGCGTCAAGCTGGTGTCCATCACGCAGGAGATGGGCGACGATCCCATGCACCAGATGATGCGGCAGATCATGGCGCTGTTCGACGAATACCAGTCGAAGGAGAACGCCAAGCACGTCCTGCGCGCCATGAACGAGAACGCCCGGCAAGGCTTCTGGAACGGCGCACGGCCGCCTATCGGCTATCGCATCGTCGCAGCCGAGCAGCGGGGATCGAAGATCAAGAAGAAGCTGGAGATCGACCCGCTGCATGCCGACACCGTGCGGCTGATCTATCGCCTGTTCCTCGAAGGAGACGGCACGTCCGGCGCGATGGGCGTAAAGGCCATCGCCACCTATCTCAACGAGCGCCGCTTCTTCACCCGCGACGGAGGGCGTTGGGGATTGGCGCAAATCCACGCCATCCTGACCCGCACCACCTATATCGGCGAGCACAGGTTCAACACCCGCTCGCATAAGGACCGGGAGAAGAAGCCGGAGAGCGAGGTCGCCATCATGGCGGTGCCGCCCCTAATCGAGCGCGAGACGTTCGACGCGGTGCAAGCCCGCCTCAAGTCCCGCAATCCCATGGTGACGCCTGCACGTGTCTCCAGCGGCCCGACGCTCCTGACCGGCATTTGCTTCTGCGCCAAGTGCGGGGGAGCGATGAC
>JAGREN010000101.1:2854-3405 GCA_020446505.1 Novosphingobium sp.
ATCCCCATGGACAAGCTGGACCATACGGTCGCCGATTATATCGGGGACCGCCTGCTCCTGCCCAAGCGGTTGGAAACCGTCCTTGCCAGCGTCATCGACCGCCGACAGGAACGCACCGAGCGCCGCCGCGAGCATCTTGCCGAGCTTCAAAGGCGAATCACGGAAGCCGACCAGCGGCTCGGCCGTCTCTTTGACGCCATCGAAGCCGGCATGGTGGACAAGGACGACGCCATGGCAAAGGAACGCATGGTGAGCCTCAAGGCATTGCGGGATCAAGCCGCCGCCGACGCGGAGCGCACGCAGCTCGCGCTCGATAGTTCAGGCAATCAGGGCGTCACCCCCGATATGCTCAAGGGGTTTGCCCGCAAAGCCCGTGAACGGATCAGGCTCAACGATGGCGGCTACCGCCGCGACCATCTACGCGCGCTGGCGCAGCGTGTCGAGGTTGCCGACGACGAGGTTCGCATCATGGGATCGAAGTCGGAACTGCTGCGAACGTTGGTCGCCGCTTCAAGCGTAGAAACGGCGGCGTTCGGCGTTCATAGTTCTGT
>JAGREN010000101.1:3467-6740 GCA_020446505.1 Novosphingobium sp.
TCCTGCTGAGCTACGGGCGCACGCGAGGCTCTCTTACTCACAGGTCGGACTCTTGGCAATCGGGCCGCCGCTGTGCCATCGCAAGCGAACGGAACCTGAGAGGAATTGCCATGTTCACCCCGCTTACCGCCGACGATCTGATGCTGAAACCCGGCCTGCTTGCCGGAGAACGCATTCTCGTGACTGGCGGAGGGACGGGCATCGGCCGGATGATCGCGAGCGGTTGCGCGGCGCTGGGCGGCGATGTCGTGATCTGCGGCAGACGCGAAGGCGTGCTGCAGGAGACTGCGCAGGCGATCAACGCAGTGGTCGGCGACAGGGTTTCGACGCAGGTCTGCGACATTCGCTCCGAAGATTCGATCAACGCCATGCTCGATGCCATCTGGTCCGGAGGGCCGCTGACCGGCCTCGTCAACAATGCCGCGGGCAATTTCATCAGCCGGACCGAGGATCTTTCGGTAAAGGGCTTCGAGGCCATCGCCAACATCGTGTTCAAGGGCACCTTCATGATGACGCTGGGTTGCGGCAAACGCTGGCTGGCCGAAGGCATCGAGGCATCGGTGGTCTCGATCACCGCTCGCTTCGCCCAGAACGGCGGTCCGTTCACCACTCCCAGCTCGATGTCCAAGGCGGCGGTGGAGAACATGTCGCAGACACTGGCGGTGGAATGGGGCAATCGCGGCATCCGTTTCAACACGGTCAGCCCCGGTCCCTTTCCGACCGAGGGCGCTCACGCGCGCCTGTTGCCGGGGCGTTCGGCCAGTTCCGAAGCGGAAGCAGGCAAGAGCAAGGTCAATCCGATGGGGCGCACCGGCAGGCCCGCCGAGATGGCGAACCTCGTCGCCTTTCTGCTCGCGCCGGGGAGTCAGTTCGTGTCCGGCCAGTCGATCGCCATCGACGGCGCAGGTTTTCAGGCGATCGCCGCGCCCTTGTGGGAACAGTCCCGCGACTGGGGTGACGAACAGTGGCGCGCCGTTCGCGAAGGCATCCGCGCGACCGACAGCAAGGACAAGGCCGCGCGCTAGTGCGTTTTCCGCGCTAGCTGGCGGAGCGATCCCGGCTCCAGACGACTTCGATGCTCTTGCCGTTGAGTTCGGCCGAGAGGATCAGCGTGTCGCGCTCGACGCGATAATGCCGCTCCTGGACAGTGCCGAGCATGAAGTCGCTCGTCGAGTTGCGGACGTGATGTTCAACCACCTTGTCGGCCGGGCGCATGACGACGGGGCCGTAATAGCCGCTGTGTTCGACCATTCTGACATTCGGATCGGGCTCGCCGCCGCCAGCCATGTGGCAGCTCATCCAGCCATCGGGAGTGTACATGATGACGCCTTTTGGCGCCGAACCGTACATGTATTCCTTCGAACCGTCGGGCAGGGTCGAAGTGCACGAACGCAGCTCCCATGCTCCGACCAGCAGGTCGAGGTCTTCCAGCGAACCCATCAGCTATCCGTCCCTACCTGCCAGCCATCGACATCGACCGGAGCGACATAGCCTGCCGGAATCTGCGCCGACTGGTCATGCGTGGCGACGGTTACACGCTGCAACTTGCGTCGCGTTATTCCCTCGATGTCCGGACGCGCGTGCTGAAGCGCAAGGTTGTCCCAGATCAGCAGGTCGCCATTGCGCCACCAGTGCTTGAGCATGTGGGCTTCGTCGTAGAGCGTGTCGTAGAGTGTGTGCAGCAGCGCGGTGCTGTCTTCCCGATCCAGCCCGACGAGCCGCGAGGTGGAACATCGCGCGACGTAGACGATGGGCTCACCTGTAACCGGATGGCGCATCACTGCCTCGCGCTCCATCGAATGCATGCCTTCGGGCAGTTCGTAGGGAAGCTCGTCCTCGTAAACGCCGGGCGTTGCCGCACGAACGCTCTTCAGCTTGTCGATCCTGCGCGCGGCTTCGTCAGGCAGACGGTCATAAGCCGCTGCGGCGTCCACGAAAGCTGTGTAGGTCGAATCGTCCTCGACATCGAGTGCAAGCAGGGAAACGCCTTCGGCAGGGAAGGGTGCGAAATGCATGTCGGAATGAAAGGCGAGATTGCGCGATCCGAGAATGGTATCGTCAGGCGTCACATAGTCGAGCGGACTTGCCCTGTCGACCGGGCCGATATGCCCGAGAACATCGAACTGCTGCTCGCGAGTCAGGTTCTGGTTGCGGAACAGCAGCAACTTGTGACGATAGAACAGGTCTTTCAGCGCAGCGCCATCGTCGGGGGACAGCCCTTGCGCGAGATCGAATCGGATTTCCAATCCGAATGGCTCGATCTGCCGAACATCACTACCGAGAATTTCTCTCATCCTGGCCTCTCCGCCGTGTGCCATTTTGCACGCAACGCAAGGATGAACCCACCGGTAAAATCCGTCAATCGACAGCTTGTCGCAATCTTTTGCGAATAGCCGCGATTCCCCCTTGAATCCGCGATTCAACTATGATTCAAAGGTGCTCATGAAGTCCTATCGGCCCCATCACAAATTGCAGCGCGAAAGCATTACGCAAGGTCTCGCCCTTGCTGCGCTGCTGGTGATGGGCGGCTTCGCCGTCGCAGGCCCGAGTGGCATTCTCGCGTGGAGCGAAAACCAGCGGCTGCTTGAACTTCGTAAGCAGCAGGTAGCCGATCTGGAAAAGGAATCGCAGGCGCTGCGCAACCGCGTCGAACTGCTCGATCCGCGCCATGTCGATCCCGATCTTGCCGGCCAGCTGCTGCGCGACCGGCTCAATGTCGCCCATCCAGACGAGATGGTCATCATCCTCGATTGACCGGGGCTGGCCATAATTCGGCTCAATCTGCCCAATTCCGTGACGAAATGGCTTCAAGCGCCGTAAGTCGGGCCTATAATGCAGACAGTCCATCCGAACCGGGAGCGATCCGCCTTGCCTAGAGCCGCGAAGCCGAAAACGTCGAAATCCTCTGCCGCATCCGACCCCGATTTCGTTCTTCGCAGCCTGCAGGAAGAACACGCCAAGGCGCCGCGCTACAAGGCTAGCAAGGACGAATTGCTGACGCTCTACGAGCAAATGCTGTTGATCCGCCGGTTCGAGGAAAAGGCAGGCCAGCTCTATGGCCTCGGCCTGATCGGCGGTTTCTGCCATCTCTATATCGGTCAGGAAGCGGTTGCAGTGGGCCTGCAGTCCGCGCTCGATCCGGAGCGCGACAGCGTCATCACCGGCTACCGCGACCACGGGCACATGCTCGCCTACGGTCTCGATCCCAGGATCATCATGGCCGAACTGACGGGCCGCGAAGCCGGCATCTCGAAGGGCAAGGGCGGCTCGATG
>JAGREN010000102.1 GCA_020446505.1 Novosphingobium sp.
GGATCGGCCCCTTGAGCTTGTTGGTGCGTGCCTGGACCGCGAGATACTCGACGATCCGGTCCTTGACCTTCTCGAGCGCGTAGTGATCGTCGTCGAGCACGGCCTGAGCCGCCGAGATATCCCGCTTGAGCTTGCTCTTCTTGCCCCACGGCAGGCCGAGAAGCACGTCGAGATAATTGCGGATGACCGTCGCTTCGGCGCTCATCGGCTGCATCGACTTGAGCTTCTTGAGCTCGCCTGTCGCCTTGGCGCGCGCTTCCTTGGAAAGCTTGGTCTTCTCGATCTTTTCGGCCAGCTCGGCGAGTTCGTCGCCATCCTCGCCGTCAGAGCCGCCAAGCTCCGATTGGATCGCCTTCAGCTGTTCGTTGAGGTAATATTCGCGCTGGGTCTTTTCCATCTGGCGCTTCACGCGGCCACGGATCTTGCGCTCGACCTGAAGCACGCCGAGTTCGCCCTCCATGAAGGAGTAGACCATTTCCAGCCGCTTGAGCGGATCGGGCTCCGACAGCAGCGACTGCTTGTCAGACACCTTGCCGGAGAATTGCGCGGCCACGGCATCGGCAAGCTTGCCGGCATCGTCGATGTCGCCAAGTTGCTCGCCCGCATCCTGCGAGAGCTTCTTGTTAAGCTTGGCATATTCGCCGAACTGCTCGACCACCGAGCGCATCATCGCGGAAACCTCGGTTCCCGACGCGCTGACCGAATCCAGAGGTTCGACCTGCGCCACCAGCATTTCGGCTTCGGCGCCGGGTTCGGAATGCAGTTCCTGCAGCCGCGCACGGTCCTGCCCTTCGACGAGCACGCGCACGGTGCCATCGGGCAGCTTGAGCAATTGCAGGACGCTGGCGACGACGCCGATATCATAGAGGTCGTCACGATCAGGGTCATCACAGCCCGGATCGAGCTGGGCGAGCAGGAAGATATCCTTGTCGCCCGCCATCGCTGCCTCGAGCGCAGCGACCGACTTCTCGCGGCCGACGAACAGCGGCACGACCATGCCGGGAAACACGACAATGTCGCGAAGGGGGAGGAGGGGAAGTGAGATCACGTCTACGGGTCCATTTCCAGAATTATCGCGGCAGACGGTATCGCCTGCCAGCACTTGTCCCGGAATATGGTGACGTGTCGGGGCGCGTGCAATGGCAGGCCAGCTTGAGCCTGTGGATGCACGTCAAACGAAAGGGGCGGCGGACCGATGGCCCACCGCCCTTTTTCGTCCTGAACCGACAGATCAGGCCGGTTCGGGCTGCGAGGCCCCCGCCTGACGACCGAACATGGCGATAACATCGCTAGAAGTAACGGGTCGTGGCTTCTGTCCATCGGCAAGCGGCGCAGCGCCGCCCGAAGATATCGGGGTCGTATCTACACCCGCCTGCTTTGCCTTCTGACGCAGAGCACCAACCGTGACTTCGGCCTTCGGGATGAGATCGAACAGCGGAAGCTTGAAAACCCGCATGGCGTTGAGGTGCGTGATCTTGTCGATCTGTTGGTCGGTCAGGCCCTGGAGCGAAGGCCACAGCTTTTCGGGGGCATCTGGCCACTGTGCATCGGAATGCGGATAGTCGATCTCGAACATCACCGAATCCTCGCCGATAAGATCGAGATTCCGCAGGCCATAGGCATCGTCGATGAAGCAGCTATAGAACTGGCGCTTCCAGACATCGCTGGGCTTCGAGGCGCTGAGATACTGCTTGGAATGCGTCCATGAATGGTGCTGTTCGTGCGCGAAATCGGCGCGCTCCAGGAGATAGGGAATCCAGCCAATGCCGCTTTCGGAGAAGCAGATCTTGAGCTCGGGATAACGGTTCAGAGCTTCGAGGTGGATCCAGTCCGCAGCGCCCGATGCAACTGCCATCGGCATGGTGGTGATGTTGGCCTCGATCGGCGATTCCGGCGAGCAGAAAGGCGAAGTGTTGCCCGTTCCGATGTGAAGGCAGATCGCCGTTTCACATTCAGTCGCCGCCTTGAACAGGTCTTCGTAATAGCCGGTGTGGATACCCGGCATTCCGCCAACGGTCGGGTTTTCACTCATGGTGACAGCAAAGCAGCCCTTGTCGGCGAGGCGACGCACTTCCTTCACCGTTTCGGCCATGTCCCACAGCGGCAGGACTCCCAGCGGTATGAAGCGGCCCGGGTAGGCGCCGCACCATTCATCCACATGCCAGTCGTTGTAGGCTCGCATGTGCGTGAGCGCCTGCTTCTTGTCCTCGGCCTTGATGAACATGCCGCCATCGATGCCAGCGACCGACGGGAAATTGAGCGAGGCAGCGCAGCCGTTGACATTCATGTCGTCGATACGCGCATCGACATCCCAGCAGCCCTTGCGAAGCTGATCGAGGTGAGTCGGCTCGAAACCGTATTCTTCCTTGACCCGGCCAGTGACGGCATTGAGCGCGACATTGCGCATCTGCTTGCCCTGGTACTCCCAGTAGTTCTCGCCCGTGGGCGCAACCTTCAGTTTCGGCGCCGAAGCATAGTCGTCGCCGGAAAGCTGGTTGTCGAAAACGGTTGGGGGTTCGGTGATGTGGTCATCGACACTGATGATGACCATGTCTTCCATGCGCATAACGCTCGCTCCTCTCAGACGGAATCTGCCCACAGGCTCCGGCCATTGAGACCGGCGCGCGGGTTCGTGAAATACCATAGCGCAAATTGCGCCGAGACTGAACGGGCTTGAGGAATACCGCCCCGGCGGTTTAGCGCGAGGTCAGCGACCCGATCATCAGGCTCGCAAGCCGCTCGTTCTCGCTTTGCAGCATGTCGATCGCAGGGCGCTGGCCGGGGAGCCAGTCAGGCGTGAGCAACATGGCGAGATCGGCAGCGCGCGTGATGCAGCGCCAGGTCACCTGCTTGCCGTGCGTGATGGTGACGCGCGTCACCTTCTCGAAGGTCAGGTCGACGAAGCGCAGGCGATCGGAATAGGCGCGTTCGGACGGCATCTCGCGCGGCATGTTGGCAGCGTCGTGGATCGAGACGCGCCAGTGGCGCTTCTCCTCAAGGTTCTTCTCCGTCAGTCCCGGCAGGGTGACAACGGTGATCGGCTCGAGACTTTCCTCGTCATGGATCACGACGCGCATGGCAAACTCCTTGATACCTCTGCCAAGATAGGCGTGCACCAAGCCTCACGCAATCACCAAGCGCATCATTTCGGCGCAAGAACCACTCAGAAAGGCAGCTTGAAGCCTGGCGGCAGCTGGATCGAATGGCGGACCTTGCGCATTTCCTCTTCGGCGGCAGCGTCGGCCTTGGTCCGCGCATCGTTGAAGGCAGCGGCGATCAGGTCTTCGAGGATGGTCTTTTCGGACGGCGTCAGCAGGCTTTCGTCGATGGTCGTGCCGATCACCTTGCCCTTTGCGGTGCAGCGGATTTTGACAAGTCCTCCGCCGGATACGCCCTCAACCTCGATCGTGTCGAGCTTGTGCTGGGCTTCTTCCATATGCTTGTTGATCATGTCGCTGGCAGCCTGAGCCGCCTTCATCATGTCCTGGATATTGTCCATCCGGTCTGGTCCTCAGTTGTAGTCATTCCCGCCGCTCGCCCGGCGAGCAGCGCCTCTATCGATGATCTCGGCCTCGGGAAAGGCCGACAGTGCCGCCGCAACCAACGGGTCGGCGCGCAGTTCCGCTTCGGCGGCGTCGGCCTCGGCAATCTGCCGCTCGACGAGCGTCGGCGCGCCGCCGGTATCGACTCGCTCGACTGTCCAGCGCTCGCCCGTCGCCTCTTGCAGGGCAGAGCGAAGATCGGCGGACTGGTCTTCGCGGAATTCGGGAGGCTGGGCAAAGACCAGCCGTCCCGCGCCGAGCTCCACGACGCGAACCTGAAGCCGCATGATGTTTGCCAGATGCTCGCCACAGGCCACCGCGACTTGCTCCACCAGAGCTTCCCATGGGGGAGAAGCCTCCGAAGCCGGCGGACCTGATGCCCCCTCGGCCGGCCCGGACGGAGCAGGCGCGCGCAACGCCAGCTCTTCGAGCTTCTTCGCCAAGGTGCCCGGATCAGGCATGTCCGCAGCGTGCATCGCCCTGAGCAGCGCCATCTGCAGCGCGATCAGCGGATCGGGGGCATTGCGGACCTCATCGTGCCCCTTGAGCAAGAGCTGCCACAGCCGGTGAAGCTGCCCTGCCCCAAGCGACCCGGCCCAACTTTCCAGAGCCGTGCGCTCCTCTGCCGATGCCGCATGCACGCCGCTTCCGCCCACCTGCATCAAGGTGATCGCGTGAACGAGTTCCATCAGAGCCCTGACCAGCGCCAGCGGCTCTACGCCGAAAGTGAACTGCCGCTCGACATCGGCGAGCAAGGCCTTGCCATCGCCAGCGAGCAAGGCCGCGAGCACCGCGCGTTGCGCGCCCCGATCGGCAAGACCCAGCATATCGCGCACCTGTTCGGCATGGATCGCACCGTCGGTATCGAGATCGGCATGGGCGATCGCCTGATCGAGGATCGACAGACCGTCGCGCGACGACCCTTCGGCAGCGGCTGCGATCATGGCAAGTGCGTCGGGATCGGCCGCGACTCCTTCCGCAAGGCAAATGTCGGTGAACTGCTGGATCAGCAGCGGCACGGTGATCCGCTTGAGGTCGAACCGCTGGCAGCGCGACAGGACCGTAACGGGCAACTTGCCCACTTCGGTCGTCGCGAAGAGAAACTTCACATGCGCAGGCGGTTCCTCAAGTGTCTTCAGCAAAGCATTGAAAGCATTGCGTGACAGCATGTGAACTTCGTCGATTATGTAGATCTTGTAGCGCGCCGAGACTGCGGCATAGCGCACCGCCTCGATGATCTCCCGCACGTCGTCGACGCCGGTGTGACTGGCAGCGTCCATCTCGATGACGTCGATGTGGCGACCTTCTGCGATGGCCACGCATGGCTCGCACTGGCCGCACGGATCGATAGTCGGACCGCCCTGCCCGTCAGGCCCGATGCAGTTCAATGCCTTGGCGATGAGCCGCGCGGTCGAGGTCTTGCCCACCCCGCGCACCCCGGTCATCAGGAAGGCGTGAGCCAGCCGTTCGCGCTTGATCGCGTTGCCCAGCGTCTGGACCATCGCGTCCTGCCCGATCAGCTCGGAAAAGGTCTGCGGACGATACTTGCGCGCAAGCACGCGATAGGGCTGCACGGCCGGGGCCGCAGCGGGTCCCGGCAATTCACGCGTAATCGACGGCGGGTTCGGCTCGGGCGCCTTTGGAGTCGATTCGGACTCCTGCTCGGCAGGCGGAGCAGGTTCAGGCTCGGACGCGCCGAACAGGGCCGACTGACCGGCCTCTTCCAGCTCGGCAGCGCTCGGCTTGTCCTCTTCCTCTTCGTCGGGGCCGTTACCGAAAATGTCGGGTGAATCGTCCATCGCTCTGGTATCTAGGCAGTTGCAGCCGCCATGTCGAATGGCTTGAACGGGCAATCCCAACCAGAGCTGCGATCAGGCGTGATTTCGCGAAGGAGAGCGGCCACGTCGATCTTGGAGAAACGCTACTGGGGACCGCTGGTCGTCTTCGTGACCGGCATGCGGATCAATCCCATTCACAAGATCGGCAAATGGCTGCCGGTCGCTCTCGCGATGGGGCTTCGGCACGGTATCGGGGACATGCCGCGCGACTGGCTCGCGCGCCGAAGCGCGTTCCCGAATGTCAGCGGCGATGGGGGACTAAAAGGAGCCGAGCGACCCGCCGCAATCCGTTGTGGCTGCTTCCTTCCGGACCTGACCAGGTTCGCGAACGCAAACGTCCACCCGACTCCCGGTGACGCATATGGCGACAAAGCGCCGATTCGGCAAGTGTGAGAGCGCGCGCGCCCTAGCGGAAGTTGTCGGCGTAGGCCTGTATCTTGAGGCGGCGCGGCGGCGTGGCATGGACGCGCACCTCGATCCCGTAGCGCGCCGCATAGGCCAGTGCATCCTGCTCGCTGGCGAAGGAAAGCTGCACCTGCTGCTGCGTATCGCCCGATCCCGCCCAGCCCATCAGCGGATCAGGCTTCTTCGCCTCGGCAGGCGCAAAGTCGAGGACCCAGTCGCCGGTCCGGGCCTTGCCCGACTGCATGGCGTTCTTCGGGCGCTGATAAATGCGTGCGGTCATAATTCTTCTGGTCCCTCAAACGCCGGGCGGCGGGTATCCGCCCGCCTTGGCTTTCGCGGCAAAGGCCGCGACGCGCTGTCGCGCTTGCGGGCCTTTTTTCAGGCTCGGGAACTAGATCAGTCGCCGCTCTTTGAAAAGGCGTTCTTGGTCTTGAGGCTGGGTTTTTCCGCCCATGGCTCGTCGGGCCAGCGGTGCTTGGGATACCGCCCCTTCATGTCGCGCTGCACGTCGCGCCAGGAACCGCGCCAGAACCCCGGCAGATCGCGGGTCGTCTGGATCGGGCGGCCAGCTGGCGAAGTCAGTTTGAGCAGAAGCGGTGAAGGCGGTTGGCCGATCATCGGATGCGCATCCAGCCCGAACAGCGCCTGCACTCGTACTTCGACCGAAGGGCCGCCCGGATCGGCATAGTCGATGGCGTGGCTGGTTCCTGCAGGGCTTTCGAATTCGCGCGGCGCAAGCCGGTCAAGGCGCTGGCGCGAGTCCCAATCGAGCAGGCCAAGCAGCGATTCCACCAGCTTGCCGCGCGGCACGTCGAGATCGCGCCTGCCTTGGAGCAAGGACAGGAGCCACTGGTCTGCAGATTCAGTCAGATTTTCCCGAGACAGTTCAGTGAGGCCTGCATGTCTGGCACGAGCCAGCAGGCCCGGCGGCAGTATCTCGTCGAGGCCGGCCAAAGCCTTTTGCAGCAGCAACGCAGCGACTGCATCGGCATCAGGCTGCGGATCGGGCCCGCTTGCCAGGGTGATGGCCCCCAGCCGCCGCTCGAGCCGTGCTTCGACCCGCCTTTCAGCCTCGTTCCAGTTCAGCACCGACCGCTGTTCGATCTGATGGCCAAGATTGCTCTCCAATTCTTCCCGGGAAATTTCGATGGCTGCGACGATCCGTGCGCTCTTGGCCTGACCCACGGCATCGCCGATCGCGAGCCATTCGGCCCGTGCCAGAGGCGACGCCGGATCGAGCACATAGCCGCGCCCGCCCATCGACAGCCAGTTCTCGCCCGACGCATCACGACGCCTGGCGATGTTGTCCGGCAGCGCGAGAGCCAGAAACAGGCCGGGATTGAGCGATTGGCTAGCGTCACCCGGTATCAGGCGCTCAGCCGCATGCGCCCATCGCTGCGCCAGCTTGCGGCTCGCTTCCGCGCGAGGCGAGCGGTCGGAATTCCAGCGATCGCGCCGTTGTGCGAGATCCTCTCCGCGCCCGCCAAGGCCGCGTTCCTGCAACAGCAGGGCAAGCCGGGCAGCATCGCGCGCCTGTCCCGCCTTGGCACCGAACAGCACCATGGCGCCGAGCACCGGCTCCATCGGCAGGCTTGCGATCTGATGGCCCCAAGGCGTGATCGCACCATTCTCATCCAGCGCGCCCAATGCCGTGAGCCGGTGACGGGCCGTGGCGAGGCTCGCTTCCGGCAAGGGATCGAGCCATGCCATCGAAGCGGGATCGCTCTCCCCCCATCTGGCGAGCGAAAGAACCAGCGGCGCAAGATCGGCCACGACCACTTCGGGCGCATCGAACTCCGGCCTGCCCGGATGAGCCGCCTCTTCCCAGAGACGATAGGCAATCCCCGGCTCCTGACGTGCCGCACGCCCTGCCCGCTGCGCCGTCGCGGCGCGACTGGCGCGGACCGTGACGAGATGGCTGGTGCCTGCGGCCTGATCGAACTCCGCCCGGCGAGCGAGGCCGCTGTCGACCACGACGCGAACGCCATCCAGCGTCAGCGAGGTTTCCGCGATGCTGGTCGCCAGTACGATCCTGCGCCGTCCTTCAGCATCGCGGCGGATCGCGGCTCGCTGCGCGGCGGGCTCGCACTGGCCGTGCAGTGGCAGGACCAGGGCCTTGGGCAGACGGTCTGCCAGACGCTCCCTGACGCGTTCGATCTCGCCGACGCCGGGCAGGAAGGCGAGAATGTCACCCGGCTCCTCTACCCATGCCGTCGCGATGGCGGAGGTCATCGCGTCCTCGATCCGCAGTTCCGGCCGCGCGCCGAGCCAGCGAATTGCCAGGGGCCAGGCCTTGCCTTCGCTCTCGACCACAGGGCAATCGCCAAGCAGGGCCGCGAACCGCGCTCCGTCAATCGTTGCCGACATGACCAGCAGCCGAAGGTCCTCGCGCAGAACCTCGCGGCTTTCGATAGCGAGCGCGAGGCCGAGGTCGCTGTCGAGATGCCGCTCGTGGGCTTCATCGAACAGGACCGCCGCCACTCCTTCCAACGACGGATCGGCGATGATCGTCGAGACGAAGATCGCCTCGGTCATCACGAGAATGCGCGTTTTCGCAGACCGTTTGCTGTCGAGGCGCGTGAGATAGCCCACGGTCTCGCCTGCCTGTTCGCCCATTTCGGACGCCATGCGTTCTGCGGCAGCACGCGCGGCGACGCGGCGCGGGCTGAGCAGGATCACGGTCCCGGTACACCACTCCTCATTGAGAAGCGCGGGCGCGACGGCTGTGGTCTTGCCCGCTCCCGGCGGCGCGACGAGCACGGCCTGCCCCGCCTCGCGCAGGGCGCCAAGCAGGTCCGGCAAAACGGCATGGATCGGCAGGTCGCTCACTGGCAGCGCCCTACGCGCTGTGGGGCTGCTTGGCCATGCTCAGTCGAGCGGAGACGCGACCCGGCGATAGAGATGCCAGGTCGCATGGCCGAGCACCGGCAGAGCGACGAACAGGCCGAGGAACAGCGGCACCATGGCGACAGTAAGTACAATGGCGATCACGAAGGCCCAGGCGATCATCACGCCGGGATTGGCGCGCATCGTTGCGAGGCTGGCGATAATCGCGGTCAGGAAGTCCACTTCGCGATCGACCAGCATCGGCAGGCTGATGACCGTCACCGCGAAGAAGCCGAGCGCCATCAGCCCTCCGACAAAACTGCCCACCGCCAGCATCGCCATGCCCGCCGGAGTGGCGAAGACGGCGAGCGATTCACCGCCGAGGCCGGACTCGGCCATGAAGATCGCGAAAATGCTATGCGCGACGATGATCCAGAAGCTGAAAGCGACGAAGACGAATCCGCCCATCATCAGCAGTTGTTCGTCACCGTGGCCGCGGAATGCGCCAAGCACCTTGAGCCAGTCCGTGGGCAAGCCAGCTTCGCGCCGCCTGCTGACTTCGTAGAGACCAACCGCGACAAAGGGCGCAACGAGAGGAAAACCGGCCGCTGCCGGGATGAGCCAGCCCGCCTCGCCCCAACTGAACAGCGCGTGGGTCAGGAACAGGCCGGCAAAGACGTAAATCGCCGCGAAGAACAGACCGAACTGCGGTCGGGCAAGGAAATCTCCAAGGCCCGCGCGGAGTGCTGCGGTCAAATCCGAAATGCGCAGATCGTCTGCAATAGCGACGGGCAGGAAACCGCCCTGACTGCTTGCCACCATGACATCGCCTCCCATCCCCGTCTTCGCGAGGATTGCTTGGCACATCGGGCGGTTCGGGGATGCGAAGTCCCGCCGCATCCCCTTCCGCTTCCGCGGATCAGGCGTTCACGCTTTCCTTCGAGGTCGACGTGGCCGAAGTGCCGATCTTTGCCAGTTCGGGCAGAACGAATTCGCCGAACATTTCAAGGCTGTCACGCACGTCCTCGTAAGGCTGGTGTGCGTTCTGGCCCATTATCAGGAGATGCCCGAAGCCGCCGACCATCTCGTTATAGGCTGCGATCTGGTCGTAGATGCGCTCGGGTTCGCCCCAGAACATGATACCTGCCTTGGCAAGGTCGTCAGGCGATGCGCTGGCAAAGCCGGCAGGGCCGCCACCAGCCGAAGGCGGGGTCTGCATCATCTCGGTATTGGCCTGATGATGCGAATATCCCGGCGGGTTGACGTGCGCCGGACGCATCCGCGCAACGCTAGCGAGATAGGCAAGCATCGCTTCGACGTTACGTTCCGTCTGCGCCTTGTCGCGCGAGCAGGCCATCATGCCGAGATAGGCAAGACGGTCAGGCGCGGCTTCCTTGCCGAAGGTTTCCTTGTAGGTCTCGCGATAGGCCTGGAAGGTCGGGATCGCGCCAGGTCCGGTCAGGAAGGCGGCGTTGACATATCCGTACTTCGCCGAAATCCGTGCGCTGCCTGGGCTGCCGCCAGTGAACCACACCGGCGGGTGCGGCGCCTGGACAGGACGCGGCCAGAGGTTGACGCAGCGATACTGGAAATGCTCGCCTTCCCAGCTGAACGGTTCGTGGCGGGTCATCGCCGCGAGGATCAGGTCATGCGCCTCGAACAGGCGGTCCATGCCGCCCACGGGGTTGGCATTGGAAGCGTAAAGCTCCCAGCCTGCGCCCTTGACGAGTCCCATGTCCACGCGTCCGCCCGATATGGAGTCGACGATCGAATATTCCTCGGCGACGCGGATCGGATCCGGACGGTTCGAAATGATCGAGCCTAGCCCCAACAGGCGCGCGTTCTTGGTGATGCGCGCCAGCACCGCGAGCGTCAGCGTGATCGAATTGTTCATGCAGGTCGAGGCGATGTGATGCTCGTTGACCATCACGTTCATGCCGCACTGGTCGGCCAGCTGGTACATGTCGAGATATTCGTTCAGCAGCCGCGAAGAAACCTGCGGATCGCCGAGCTTGTTGGGAATGTCCCCGCGCAGCATGCCGTCGAAGTTGCCCCATGCCGGATGGTGAGACTGTTCGGAGAAGTAATAGACGTCCATGATCTACCTCACGCGTTCTGCTTGGTGCCGGCAAAGTCCAGCACGGCGCTGGCAACGGCTTCGGGCTTGTCGAGAAATGCGAAATGGCCTGCGCCTGCGATCACCTTCAATTCGGCGTTCGGCAGGGCCGCGACATAGGCATCGGCGTATTCGCGATTGGCGAGCTTGTCCTGATCGCCCCACAGCACCAGAGTCGGCACGGTGACGCGGTGGACGCGACCGTGCAGCTTCGGGTTGTTCAGATAGGGCGACCAGCCGACCTTCACGAACATCTCGCGGCCGCGCGCGGCACGAAGCGCAATGTCGCGCTCGACCGATGGCCAGTCGCGGTCATCCATCGGCTGGCTGGCGGAGAAGTATCCGGCCCACTGCGCGGGGAGATCCTGGTAGATGTCGGGAAACTGCTTTTCCGTGGGATCGGTCTTGAAGCGAAGCCCCAGCGGATTGTCGAGCACCAGCCGCGCGATGCGGGGCGATGCCTTGGTCGCCAGCTCGACCGCCATCCAGGCACCAAGCGAGCTGCCAACGACAGTCACGTCGTTGAGGTCAAGCGCTTCGAGCAGGTCGAGCGCGACATAGGACAGATCGTCCACAGTCTTGATGAAAGAAGCGGTTTCGCTGGTGCCGAAGCCGGGCATGGCCGGCATGACCACGCGGTTGGTCTTGGTCAGCGCCTGAATCAGCGCGAGGTCGGGGTTCGGCCCTTCGTTGCTGTGCAGGTACAGGATGACCGGGCCAGTGCCCTCGTCGAAATATTCGATATTGAGCCCTGACAGGGTAATCTGCTTGGGCAAAGCGGCAGGATAGTACATCGCCAGTTTTCTCCCTCTCCCGCAGGACGATCAAGGCAATTGCTGTTTGCCATGACATACCTTGGGGGATCGTTTTTCTGGCAGGCAAGGTGACTCAATTCAGGGACGCTGACAACTCAACGGCCCGGAATCCGGTCACTTCCATATATACAGATATGTCAAATCGATCCGGCAGCCTGCCCGGACCAGCGCATCAGTAGCGGCGCGCCACTGCGAATCTCGCGGCCTCGGCCATCGCGCTGCGCGCCTCGCCAGCCGGGAAGCAGGCGATGGCATCGATGGCGCGCTGGACGAAATAATGCGCCCGCTCGCGCGTCGCAGCGACAGTGCCATGGCGGTTGATAAGCGTGACCGCGTGGGCGAGATCCTCATCCTCGGTGCGGAAGCCCGCGATTGCATCGCGCCAGAAGGTGCGCTCTTCCTCGTTGCCGCGCGCATAGGCGAGGATCACTGGCAGGGTCATCTTGCCCTCCCGGAAATCGTCGCCTTTTTCCTTGCCCGATTCGCCGCTTTCCGAGTCGTAGTCGATGGCATCGTCGACAAGCTGGAAGGCGATGCCGAGATTGCGGCCGTAGTCTTCGAGCGCGCGCTCCTCCGCTTCGCTGCATTCTGCCAGCACTGCCGGGATGCGGCAGGCGGCAGCGAACAGGGCGGCGGTCTTGGCACCGATGATCGAGAGATACCGTTCCTCGCTCGTCTCGATGTGGCGCTGGGCGGTCAACTGGTCGACCTCGCCTTCAGCGATGATAGCAGAAGCGCTCGACAGGATCTTGAGAACCTTGAGAGAACCGTCTTCGACCATCAGCTCGAAAGCACGGCTGAACAGGAAATCGCCGACCAGCACCGTCGCCGGATTGCCGAACACGATGTTCGCGCTGGCCTTGCCGCGTCTGAGGTCTGAGCCGTCGACAACATCGTCGTGCAGCAGCGTCGCGGTATGGATGAATTCGACCGCGGCGGCGAGCTTGTGGTGCCGCGTGCCCTGGTAGCCGCACAGTTCGGCGCCGGCGATGGTCAGCATCGGGCGCATGCGCTTGCCGCCGCCGGAAATGAGGTGGCCTGCCAGAGCAGGGATCAGCGGGATCTCGCTCTGCATGCGTTCGAGTATGACGGTGTTGACCGAGTTCATACCCGCTGCCGTCAGCGACAGCATCGGTTTCAAGGACGGCTCACCCGATCCGGGGCGCAATTGCACGACTTCGGCACTCATGAGGGGGGCGCATCGCCCTTTCGCCGGGGCTTGGCAAGCACAAAGGTTAACCCGTGCCCTTTCAGGCCGCGCAATTCGCCGTTGGCAAGGCGGCTGCGCCTCTGCTAGCCGCGTGGCTGTCATGACCGAGGAAGCCCCCGCCATCGACCCGGTTCTCGCCGGGTATCGTTCCAGCATCGACAATATCGATGCTGCACTGATTCACATGCTCGCCGAGCGCTTCCGCATCACCAAGGCCGTGGGCGCCTACAAGGCCGAGATGAAGCTGCCGCCGAGCGATCCGGGCCGCGAGGAGCGCCAGATCGCCCGGATGCGCGCGCTGGCCGAATCGGCCAACCTCGATCCCGAATTTTCGGAGAAGTTCCTGCGCTTCATCATCCAGGAAGTGATCCGCCACCATGAGCAGGCGGCGAGCAACGGCTAAGCTGCCTCGCCCGTTACTTCAGCCAGCAACCCGCGGCAATTTCAGCCGCACGAGCAGCCCGCCAAGGTCTTCGCTCTCTTCGAGCTCGGCATCGCCGCCGTAGATACGCACGACGTCGCGCACGATGGCGAGGCCGAGGCCCGTGCCCGGCTTTTCGGTGTCCAGCCGCGCACCACGATCAAATATCTGCTCGCGCTCCTGTTCGGGAATGCCGGGGCCATCGTCCTCGATCCAGATCTCGCACCATGCCGGATCGTCGGGCTCGGCATCGACGGTGACGAAAACGCTCCCGCCACCGTATTTGGCCGCGTTCTCCATCAGGTTGCCGATGATCTCGTCGAGATCCTGCCGCTCCAGTGCGACTGTCGCATCGCGGTTGCCCGCAAGGTCGAAACGCACAGTATCGTAGAGCCGCTCGACCGCGCGCAGCACCGCCTCGGCGCTGACGAAGGGATTGGCCCGCGCCTTGCCGGCCGAGCGTCTGCCTACCGCCCGCGCCCGCGCCAGATGGTGATCGACCTGACGACGCATCACCGCCGCTTCGCGGATCACGGTGTCGGCCAGGTCAGGCGCGCGGGCGGTCGCCGCGTTCATCACCACGGTCAGCGGCGTCTTAAGCGCATGGGCGAGATTGCCTGCATGGGTGCGCGCTTCCTCTGCCTGCCGGTCGGTATGTTCGAGCAGCGCATTCAGTTCCTCGACCAGCGGCTGCACTTCGATGGGAAGAGGTTCGGCGAGACTGCTGGCCCCGGTCGCGCGCATTTCCGCGATGCCTCGCCGCACATGGCGTAGCGGATAGAGGCCGTACCAGGTCT
>JAGREN010000103.1 GCA_020446505.1 Novosphingobium sp.
CGGTCGCCACGGTCGAGCGCGGGTTACGGCTCGTCGTCTTCTGCTCGATGGAAATGGCAGGCGAGAGCCCGTCGATGTGTTCGACATCCGGCTTCTGCATCATCTCAAGGAACTGGCGCGCATAGGCTGAGAGCGACTCGACATAGCGGCGCTGGCCCTCGGCATAGATCGTATCGAAAGCGAGGCTCGATTTGCCCGAGCCGGACAGGCCGGTGATGACGATCAGCTTGTCGCGCGGCAAGGCCACGTCGAAGCCCTTGAGGTTGTGCTCGCGCGCGCCGCGCACGGTTAAATGTGTGAGGGACATGGTAGCGATGTGGGGCCTTGGGTTGCGCGAGTCCAGCCGCGCCTTGGGGAAAGCGCGATGGCCGCAAATGTTCCTCAAATGTTCACTGAGGTCAAGAGATCGCGCCACGCTCTCACCGGCCAATGTCAGGCAGGCATCCACTCCAGCAAGAAGCGCACTTGGAGCATATGCCAGTCGCTGCACACCTGCGTCACGCGAGCGGGCATCTCTCAATAGGCCTCGCCATTGATCTTGCCACGGATCGGCACGACAGGCGCGCGAGCCTTTCGGGCGCACGGAGACGCCAGCGCGGGACTGAACGGCGAAAGACCCAAAAGGGCAACAAAAGCTCGTCGGCCAAGCGAAACCACGATCTTATCCCAAGGGCAGGCATAAGGGCGCGGCTTCTGACGGCAAGTCAATCAGGCAACAAGACAGCGGGATCTTTTTTGGCCGACACCATACGCATGGCACGGAAAAGGAGCATCGTCCTGGGCAATGAGGCCCCTACTTCGGCCCCTTGCCCGCCCCCACGTTCGCCAGGTGTGTCTTCATCATTTCCGCGTAGGCCGGATCGAGCAGGAGCGCGCTTTGAGCCATACGCTCGACCGCCGCAGCCTGGCGCGCGCCGAGATCGGCAGACAGCTCGATAGCAATCTTCGCCGTGCCCATCACTTCGCCGTTCTGCTTTGCGACGTGGCGGCAGAATTCCATCACGTCATGCTCGAAGCTCTCATCCGGGAATACCTTGTGCACCAGTCCTGCAATGCGGGCTTCCTCGGAGCTCATTGGCAAATTTGCCATGATTAGCAGTCGTGCCCAGTGCGGTCCGACAATACGAGTCAGGCGAGAAACGCCGTTGGTTGCCGGAAGTGAGCCGAAATTGGCTTCTGGAAAGGCGTAAGACGCGCTGGCGGCGGCGAGGCGAAAATCGCACGATAGCGACATTTCCAGACTACCGCCGACCGCGCGCGCGTGGTGCGCGACGACGAAGGGCTTCTCGATCAGTTCCATCTCGTCCCAGACCCGACGCATAGCGAGCCGCCGATGCGATTCGCGAATGTCGGAAGCCTTGGTGCCCATACCTTCAGATTGATTGCTTGACCTTCTGCTGTCCTTGAGATCCGCGCCAGAAGAGAAATAGCGCCCTTTCGACTTGATGAGCATAACCTTGAGCTCCGGCGTATCGCGGAAACGCAGCACCGCGCTCTCAAGAATATCCATCAACTGCAGGCTCATCGCATTGAGCTTGTCGGGCCGGTTGAAGGTAGCGACGAGGATATTGTCCTCGACGACTTCGACCAGCATGTGGGGTTCTTCGCTCATGCGTTTCTCTCCGGTTCAATCGCGTAAATCTCGAATCGCCGATGCGAATTGCACGCGGCGGCGCGGGGCGCAAGCGCTGGCGCGATACCCTCGTCCACGCCGCCTAGCCGACGATCAGCGCCCGCGATCCAGGGTCGCCCAGCCAGCGAGTCGCCACGTTCCAGCCCTGAGCAATGACTTCGGCGCGCAAAGCCATGTCGGGTGGGCCATCCGCGATCAGTGTTCCTTCGCGCAGCACCAGTACCCGGTCGGCGTGATTCATTGCCAGCGAAAGGTCGTGAAGCACCAGAACGACGCCCGTCCCGCGCGTGGCTTCGGCCCTGAGCGTGGCAAGCATGGCCAGCTGGTGCGCAAGATCGAGCGCGGCGAGCGGCTCGTCGGCGAGAATCCAGCGCGGCTCGCCCGCCAGCACGCGGGCCAGCAGGGCGCGGGCCTTCTCGCCGCCGGAAAGGGTGGAAACGGGGCGCGAGGCGAGGTCTGACAAATCCGCGGTTGCAATCGCGCGATCAATCGCGGCCTCGCCGGCATCGCGATGCGGAAGCCGTCCCAGCGCGACGAGGCTGGCAACGCTGACATCCCAGGCAAGTTCGCCGTTCTGAGGCAGGTAGCCGATCGACCTGGCTCTTTGGCGGGGATGGATACGGTCAAGCACAGCGCCGTCCAGCTCGACCGCTCCCGAGGAAGGCTTGATGAGCCCGGCCATGACAGTCAGCAGGCTCGACTTGCCTGCACCGTTCGGCCCGCAGATCGCAGTGATCTCTCCGGGACGCAGCTCGGCCCCGACATCGCAGAGGCGGTCAGCGAGGGTGAGGTTCTTTACGGCGAGGGTCATGCCAGCCCTTTCCGCATCCGCAGCAGCAGGGCGAGGAAGAACGGCGCGCCGATCAGGCTGAGCGCGATGCCGAGGCGCAGTTCGCCGCCAGCCAGCGGCAGAATCCGGCACAAGACGTCAGCCACCAGCAGCAGCAAGGCACCCGCCAGCGCGCTCGGCACGATCAGCGAACTGGGCCGCCGGTCGGTCATCGGGCGGATCAGGTGCGGCACGATCAGGCCGACGAAACCGATGATGCCCGCAACAGCCACGCCCGCGCCGACAGTCAAACCGATGCCGCCGATCAGCAGCACCTGAAGCGCGCGCGGCTCGACGCCCAGCGAGCGCGCCGCCATGTCGCCCAGAGTCAGGGCATCGAGGCTTCTGCCCGCAGCGATCAGCAAGGCGATGCCTACGAAAGTCAGCGGCGCGGCGATCCAGAGGTCGCGCCAGCTCCGGTCCGCCACCGCGCCCATCAGCCAGACCACGATCTCGCTCATGGCAAAGGGCGTGGGCGACAGGCTTATGGCAAGGCTCATCAGCGCACCGGCAAGGCTGGCGATCATCAGGCCTGCGAGCGTGAACAGGGCGATACCTCCGCTGCGCCCGGCGATCAGGGCCAGCAGCGCCATGGCCCCGCCTGCGCCAATCAGGGCGAAGAGGGGCAAGGCCCAGCCCGTCGCCGCCCAGCCCGTCCAGAACGACAGCACCGCGCCCAGCGCTGCGCCGGGCGCGATACCGAACAGGCCGGGATCGGCCAGCGGATTGCGCAGGTAGCCCTGCATGGCAGCGCCAGCCGCACCCAGCCCTGCCCCGACCGTCAAGGCCAGCAAGGCGCGCGGCAAGCGCAGTTCGATCAGGATCACCGCGGCATTGCGCAGGTGCGGATCGAACGGATCGAGCCACACGCGCCCTGCCAGCAGCGAGAGCGGCACGGCCAGCACGATGGCCGCGATCAGGATCGGCATTGCCCGCCCTCTCACAGGCTCTTCCTCACTTCGGCAAGCCGCTCGACCGCACGCACGATGGTTGGCCCGCCACACCACAGCAGCGAGGCGTCGAACTGGGCGCGGCGCGTTCCTGCCAGCGCATCGAGCGCGGGATGGCTGAGCATGCGGTTCTCCTGCGAACGACCGTCTCCGGCAACGAACAGTACATAGGGCGGATCGGCCAGCAGTTCTTCCAGCGACAGGTAATCGGCCTGCCCCATGCCTCGCGATGCGCTGGCGAGCGAAAATCCGGTCCGCGCCAGCAAGTCCGCAACGAGGGTTTCGCGTCCCGGCACGATCCCGCCGGCCTGCCACACGACGGCCGGGATCGGCGTATTCACGCGCGGCGCGGCGGCGCGGGCCAGCGCGGCGTCGATCCGGGCATTGAGAAGCACGCCGGGGTTCTCGTCCCCTGCGAGCCGCGCAAGGCTCAGCACCTGTTCGCGGCTTTCCTCGACATTGCGGGCGATGGGCAGCGTCTCGACAATGATACCGGCGCGCTCCAGTGCCGTGCGCGTCGCCGGAGCGAGGAACGGATCGGCCACCACCACGTCAGGATGCAGCGCGAGGACTTCCTCTGCCGATCCGGTCACGGCGCGAAATCGCCTGGCCACGGCAAGGTCCATCGAGGAACTCGCCGGGTTCTGACTGTAATGCGAAATCGCCAGCAATTGCCCCGGCGCGGCCACTTCGGCGAGCACGGCGTCGCTGCATGGATTTAGCGAGACGATGGTGGGATGGGGACGCTCCCCCTCCGGCGCCGATGCCGGACCGTTGCAAGCCGACAAGGCTGCAACGAACAGGAGGAGCGCCCCGCGCATCAGAACCGCGCTCTCGCCCCGACATAGGCAGAGCGGCCAGCCGTGCCGTATCCCGCAACGGTCTGGTATTGCTCATCCGTCACGTTCTCGACCCGGCCGAACAGTTCGATCTGCTCCGTCACCGGAAGCGAAGCGCGCAGCGTGCCCAGCGCATAGCCGTCGAGCCATGTGAAGTTGCCTGCATCGTCGTAGCTGCCCGACACCATCCTCACATCTGCCCCCAGTTCCAGCCCGCTCAGCGGCGTCGTCCAGTCCACCGACACGCTGACTGAATGTCGCGGGCGGCGGGCCAGCTCGTTGCCCTGATTGAACCCGTCCGGCGTCCGGTCCTTTGCGTAGAGAAAGGTATAGGCCGCCTGCGCCATGAAGTTTGGCGTGATCCGGGTGCCGAGTTCAACCTCAAATCCCTGCGCGCGTGCCTTTCCGACATTCTGATAGAGCCCGAACGGTCGCGTATCGCACTGAGTGCCCATGCAGGAGGCAAAGTCGATCAGGTCGCGACTGTCGCGGCGGAACAGGGTCAGCGCCAGATGCAGCGCATCGTGCCGGCCACCGCGTTCGATGCCGATGTCATAGCTCTTGCTGCGTTCGGGCGAGAGGGCGTCATCGCCGTAATCCGAATAGAGCTGGTAGAGCGTAGGTGCCTTGAAACCTTCACCGTAGCTCGCGCGGACCCGCCAACCGTAGCTGAAGTTCCACGATGCATTGGCGCCGAAAGTCCATTCGCTGCCGAAGCCGGAATGGTCGTCGATGCGCGCGCCTGCCGAAAAGTCCAGACCCTGATTTCCTGCCCATCCGAACAGGACGTGGGCGCTGGAGCTTTCAGCGGTCTTGCGCGCGTCATAGGTGGTCGAGAACCGCTCCCATGCGTGGTCCGCGCCGAACCGGACGTGCAGGCCGTTCAGCGCATCGCCGTAAAGCCCTTTCAGCTCCGCACGCTGGTCGCGCCCCTTGGCCGCGAAGGTGGGGTCGGTGCCGAAGTCCGGATTGTAGTTGGCGCGGTCGAGGTCGTGAAAGGCATAGGCAGCTTCGAGCCGCAGGTCGCTGCCGACATATTCGAGGCCGCCCCGCGCCGACCATTCGGTGATGTCCGAATATTCGGGTGTGTCGATGAGCCCGTATGGAGGCGAAAAGGAATAGCCGTCGAACTCCAGCCGACTGTCGGCATAGCGCCCGGCAAGGTTTACCCCGAGGTTCTCGACAATCCCGATCCGCGCCCGGCCTTGCCCGCGCCACTGGCGAAAGCCGTCCTTTTCAGTGCCGCCGGCCGCCGATGAGATTCCGTCTGTCTCGGTATAGCCGCCGGTCACTGCGAACTCGTAGCTGCTTTCCTGCATGCCGAAGCCTGACTCGGCATTGACGCTGCCGCGCGAGCCGTATTCGGCGCTAGCGACAAGGCCATCGTCAATGGCGCGGGTGGTGACGGCGAGCACGCCGCCGATCGCATCCGATCCCCAGACCACGCTGTTCGAGCCGCGCAGCAGCTCGACCTTACCAAGCCCGCTGGCCGAAAGCGTGCCGAGATCGGTGCCGCCTCCCGGCGAGGCGACATCGGCGACGCGAATGCCATCGACCAGAACCAGCACCTGCTGCGACGAAGCGCCGCGCACGAACAGGCCGGTGAAACCGCCGGTGCTGCCATTGCGGCTGAGGGCGGCGCCGGGAAGGCGCTGAAGCACGGTCGCCAGATCGGGTGATTGGATGGCATCCAGCTCGTCCGCGCCGATCACGCTGATCGACTGGCCGGTGTTCTCGACAAGTTGATCGCTGCCCGATGCAACCACGGTGATTTCTTCGGGCGCGATGCGCCGGGTGAGGATCATCACGTTTTCGTCCTGCGCCACGGCGGGCGCGGAAACACAAAGGGAAGAGCCAATCAGAAACAGGTATTTACGCATAAAACCTCCACACACATGAACGTAATGCCGTTCATGGCGAGAGGCCCGCGCACGAAGTCGCGCGGTCCACGCTGCATTCCGGTACACCCCGCCCGGCGCGGAACGACCGTCATGGGCAGGTCTCCTGGCTCCCGGATCAAGGCTCACTCCGCCTTCCCGTCCGACAGGACAGTGGCTGATGGAGTTCGCTCCCCGGTCACAGTTGCGGGGGCAGCGCGGGACTTGGAGTCCTTTTCCGCCTTCCGGCGGCACCGCACCGGCCCACTCCCCCACCC
>JAGREN010000104.1 GCA_020446505.1 Novosphingobium sp.
ACGCCGGTAACGAGCTACGTTATCGAATATCGTGAACCATCGCCTGATGGCGTGCGCGAAGGCCGTCTGGTCGGCGCCTGCCTGACCGACCGGCAGCACGATGGCCTGTCGATGATATACAGCTTCTACGATCCGGCCCATGCAGAACGGTCGGGCCTCGGCAACTACATCATCCTCGACCATATCCGCCGCGCCGGCGAGATGGGCCTGCCCTATGTCTATCTCGGCTACTGGGTCGAAGGGTCGAGCCGGATGCAGTACAAGGTCCGCTACCGGCCGCTGGAGCGCCTCGGCCGCGATGGCTGGGAACGCATGAGCGGCGTGGAGCAGGACGCCCTGATCGCCTCGGCCGCTGCCAATGTCGGTGATCGCTCCGCAGACGGCACCGGCAAGGACAATACGCCCGGCGAGCAGGACCGCTTCAAGCTCGTTTGAGTTGCCCTACCAGCTCAATTCGCTGCCATCGAAATCGAAGAACTTGCCCGTCGCGTCGCTCTGGGTCGTTGCCAGGTCGATGATGATCTCCGCGCCCTGTGCAGGTGAGCGCGTGCCCATGAAGCGGCTGACCAGCGAATTGACGTAGCCGGGATTGCAGGCGTTGACGCGGATGCCTTCCTTCTTGAGGTGGGCCGCGAACAGCGAGGTCGCGACGTTCATCCCGGTCTTGGAAAGGCCATAGCCATAGGGGGCAGTTCCCGGCTCCATCATGCCGCCGCCGGTTTCGTAGAATTCGAAGCGGCCAGCGCCGCTCGACACCATGATGATCCGCGCATCGTCCGATTTGCGCAGCAGCGGCAGGGCAAGCTGGGTCAAGCGGACCGGGCCGTGCAGGTTGGTCTCGAGGCACTGGCGCAGGACGTCCGGCTCGATGTCGTAGACCTTGCCGGGAAAGGCCGCGCCCGCGTTGTTGACGAGAACGTCGAGCTTGCCCTGTTCGGATTCGATCCGGTCGAGCACGGGCTGGAAGGTGCTTTCGTCGGTCGTGTCGATCCGCACGAAGCGCACGTCACCCTCGCTGGCGAGTTCTGCTACGGCAGCTTCACCCTTGGCCGCGTCGCGCGCGGCGAGATAGACCACCATGCCTTTCTGCAGCAGGCCGCGCACGGCCTCGAACCCGATGCCCGTATTCGCGCCTGTAACCAGTGCAACCTTGGCCATGATGTCTCTCTCCCGGAAAATGCCTTTGCATCGGCCTAGCCACGGCGCGGGTCTGGCGCAACGGACCAGCGGCGTAACCCGCAATTAAGCCAGTGCTGCTAGGCCTCAGCCATGCTTCCGGTGCTGATTACCGTCGATACCGAATATGCCTCGGGCTATGTCGCCTCGGGCGCCGATAGTTCATGCGCGCAGAATTTTGCCCGTTGCCTCGCCTGCGAGACCCCATCGGGCCCCGTCGGCATCGGCTATCAGATGGACGTACTCGACAGGCATGGCCTCAAGGCAGTGTTCTTCGTCGATCCCATGCCTGCGCTGCTCTGGGGCGGCGAGGCGGTGGAGCGAATCGTCCGACCGATCGTCGAGCGTGGCCACGAAGTGCAGCTTCACCTGCATACCGAATGGCTGGCACTAGCGGCGCAAAGCCCGATTGCGCCGGGCAGGACCGGGCACAACTTTTCCGACTTCACCTGCGACGAACAGCATGCACTGATCGGCTGGGCGGCAGAGCGCCTCGTTGCCGCTGGCGCGCCGTTCCCGCTGGCGTTCCGTGCGGGCAATTACGGCGCGAACGACGATACGCTGCGCGCTCTGGCCCGGCTCGGCATTGCCTATGACAGCAGTTTCGCGCCTGCCTTGACCGGAGGCGATTGCCGCATCGGCCTTGGACGCGATGACCTTGCTCCCGTCCGCAGGGAAGGCTTGCGCGAAGTGCCCATCGCCGCCATCGGCGCGCGTGGCGGCCTGCGCCATGCGCAACTGACGGCTCTCTCGCTGGGTGAACTGAAAGCGGGGATAGGACATGCGGCGAGGCAGGACTGGGCCGCTTTCGTGCTCGTCTCGCACAGTTTCGAGATGTTCAACCGCGACAAGGGAGTGGTCAACAGGGTGGTCAGGCGCCGCTTCGAATCGCTGTGCCAATGGCTGGCGAGCCAGCCGGGCGTGACCACGGGGGGATTCGCCGATGGCTGGGTCCGCGACCGGCTCGATGCGCCTCGCGCCGCCCTGCGGCGTCCCGCACCCCTGCCGCGCAACCGCCTGCGCGAAGCTCTGCGCATGGGTGAGCAGGCGCTGGCCAACGTGGTCTTCGGATGAGCCTGCCCGTCATCACCGAGCGTTTCGGAACGCTGCGCGGCGCCGTCCGGCTGGCGCTCTCCTATGGCGAACTGGCGGCGGGCCTGTCCGGTCAGCGAGAACCCGTTCCCGAAGAGGTGCGGCGGCTGGTCTTCGTCTGC
>JAGREN010000105.1 GCA_020446505.1 Novosphingobium sp.
TTGGTAGCAATCGAATATCACGCCGATCTTAAGGAAGTGCAATTGGATGCACAGCTTGCTGCCCTGTTGTCCCCGGCGCAGCAGCAGGCTCCATTCGATCGCCTCGATTGGCTGCGCAATCTGTCGTCCGCCTGCGGGATGGATCCTGTCGTCGCTGCCGCCCGTGACGACGACTCGCTCGTTGTGCTTCCGCTCAGCAAGTCGGACGACCATCTGGTTGGCCTTTCCAATTACTACACCTTCCGCTTTCGCCCCCTCATCAGCAAGGAGGGCAGCAATTCCGGCGAACTGCTCGATGCCCTCGCCCGCGACCTTGCTTCGCAGACTCACCGCATCACCCTGACCAGCGTTCCCGATGAAGACGGCAGCGCCTCGATGCTCGAACAGGCATTCTCCGCCGCCGGATGGACGGTTCTGCGCGAGCAATGCACCTGCAATCACATACTCGAAGTCGCAGGCAGAAGTTGGGACGAGTACCACGCCGGACTCCCCGGCAAGCTGCGCACCACGATCAAGCGCAAGTCGGGCAAGCTGAAGTGCCGCCTCAAGGACGAATTCGACGAGGTCGTTTGGGACCAGTACGTCTCGATCTACAAGGAGAGCTGGAAGCCGGAGGAAGGCTCGATCGAGTTCCTGCGCCAGTTCGCCGAAGCAGAAGGCGAACAGGGGCGTCTTCGCATGGGCGTGGCCTATCACGAAGGCATGCCCGTCGCCGCGCAGATCTGGACGATCGAAGGCGGAACCGCTTTCATCCACAAGCTCGCCTACCGCACCTCCGCGCGCCATCTTTCGCCCGGCACCGTGCTCTCCGCAGCCATGTTCCACCATGCGCTCGATACCGACAAGGTCGACGTGATCGACTATGGAATTGGCGACGATGCCTACAAGCACGACTGGATGGAACAGGTCCGACCGCGTTATCGGCTCGACATGTTCCGCCCCGGCTCGCCCCGCAACTGGATCGCGCTCGCCAAGTCCGGACTCTCGCGGCTTGCCGGAAAAGGCCAGCACGGCTAGAGGCCGCATTCGTTCGTCACGACAAGCATTGAAAGACAGCATGGACAACCAGACCGACCAGCTTCTGCGCCGGATACTGACCGACGTGCTCGGCCTGAAAGACGGGCTGGCCGACGGCTTCACCGCCGACACCGGCCTGTTCGGCCACTTGCCGGAACTCGATTCCATGGCTGTCGCAGGCCTGCTCACCGAGATGGAAGACCGGCTCGACATCGTGATCGAGGATGACGACATCGACGGCGAGATGCTCGAAACCTATGGTGGCCTGCTCGCCTTTGCCGAGGCCAAGCGCGCGGAATCGTGACCCCTATCGGCTGGCCCTGCCCGCTGCCCGGCGGGGCAAGCTCCGAGGAATACGCCCTTGCATTCGACAAGGGGCGCCAACACAGACTGCTGATCGTTCCTGCCCTGTTCGACGAGGCAAACCGGATGCGTCGCTTCACGGTCGAGGTGATGCGCCGCCTCGACGCAGCAGGCATCGATTCCATCCTGCCAGACCTGCCCGGCACCAATGAGAGCCTCGCCGTGCTTGAGACGCAGAGCCTCGGCGCGTGGCAAGCCGCGATGGCCGCGGCCGCAAGCCACTTTCGCGCAACCCATGTGCTGGCTGTGCGCGGCGGGTCGCTTGCCGTACCCGACATGCTGCCCGGCTGGCTGTACGCGCCTGCCAAAGGCAGCTCGATCCTGCGCCAGATGCTGCGCGCCCGCACCCTGGCAGGCAAGGAGGCAGGCCGGGAGGAGAGCCGCGAGGAGCTGACCACGCTGGCTCTTTCCGAAGGCATCGAACTGGCCGGATACCGGATTGGGCCACAGCTCTTCGCCGACCTCGAAGAGGCGCTGGCTACCGTGCGCGACGACCTTTCCCTCATCGAACAGGGCACCATCGGCGGCGCTGGCCTCTGGCTGCGCGCCGAGCCCAGCGAATCGCGCGAGCAGGCCGATGCACTTGCTGCACTGCTGGCTATCGGGATGCAGGTATGACCCGGCGGCATGTCACTTTCGACTGCGAGGGATCGCAGCTCGTCGGCACCATCGACGCCGGAAACGCGGCCACCAGCGGGCTGCTCCTCGTAACCGGTGGCAACGAGGTCCGGTCGGGCGCCTTTGCCGGACAGGCTCAGCTTGCCGCCAGTCTGGCTGCCAAGGGCTTTGCTGTCATGCGCTTCGACCGGCGCGGCGTGGGCGACAGCGAGGGACCAAACGGCGAGTTCCGCTCCAGCGCGCCCGACATTGCCGCCGCGCTCGCGGCGTTCCGCGAACACTGCCCTGCCCTCAACCGCGTCGTCGGCTTCGGCAATTGCGACGGGGCAAGCGCGCTGATGCTGGCTCAGGGCGGTGGGTGCGATGCGCTGGTCCTCTCCAACCCCTGGACCTTCGAGGGGACTGGCGAGGATGAACAGGAATCGCCGCCCGAAGTCGTGCGCGATCACTATCGCAAGCGCCTCACCGATCCGGCCGCGATCAAGCGCCTGCTGACCGGGCAAGTCTCGCTCGGCAAGCTGTTCGGCAGCCTGATCGGCGCGCTGCGACCGTCCGCGCCGCCCAGCTCGCTCGCGCAGGACATCGCCAATGGGATCAAGCATTTCGCGGGAGACGTCACCTTCCTGATCGCCGATCGCGACCGCACCGGAAAGGCGTTCCTCGCTGGCTGGGACAAGGCCGATCCACGCATCCGCGTGTGTCCCGATGCGACTCACGCCTATGTCGAACCCCATGCCCGCGAATGGCTCGAAGCGCGGCTGATCGAGGCGCTGTAGGTTACACATGAGACACAGTCCTGAAGTGAAAAATCAGGCTGTGTGAGTGACTGTTGCGGAGAGCCTTTCCGGCACGATCGGGCGCTTTTCGTCACACGCTGACGATGACGGACACCAGCGGTGTAGGACAGTAGATTTCTTGCCGGAAAGCGACGAACTGTCAGCCGCAGCAGCCGTCATGCTGAACTCGTTTCAGCATCCTTTTTGAAAGAACCGGCAAGCCGACGCGAATAACATGATGGACCCTGAAACAAGTTCAGGGTGACAGGTTCGCTCCGCTCCGGGTGACGACGCGATCTACTCCGCCGCTTCCTTTGCCCTCTCGGCAAATTCCTTCTCGGCCAGATAGCGTTCGGCATCGAGAGCGGCCATGCAGCCGGTGCCTGCCGCGGTCACGGCCTGCCGATAGGTATGGTCCATCACGTCGCCGCAGGCGAAGACGCCGGGGATGGCGGTCTTGGGCGTGCCCGGCTCGACGATCAGGTAGCCGCCGCCGTCAATCGGCAACTTGTCCTTGAAAAGCTCGGTCGACGGCGCATGGCCGATGGCGACGAAGCCGCCTTGCGCGGCAAAGCTGCTCTTCTCGCCCGTCTGGGTATCGACCAGCGTAAGCGAACCGAGCGTGCCGTCCTCGCCCGCATCGAAACTCTTGACCGTCTTGTTCCACAGCACCGAGATCTTCGGATTGGCGAACAGCCGGTCCTGAAGAATCTTCTCGGCACGCAGTGAATCGCGGCGGTGGATCAGCGTGACGTCGTCGGAATGATTGGTGAGGTAAAGCGCCTCTTCCACCGCCGTATTGCCGCCGCCGATCACGGCGACCTTCTTGCCGCGATAGAAGAACCCGTCNNCCGTCGCAGGTGGCGCAGGCCGACACGCCCTTGCCGCCCAGTTCCTGCTCACCGGGAACGCCAAGCCACTTGGCTTGCGCACCCGTGGCGATCACCAGCGTATCGCCCTCGTAAATATCGCCGCCGTCGCCCGTCGCCGTGAACTTCGGGCCGGAAAGGTCGACGTCGACGATGGTGTCCCACATCATCCGGGTGCCGACGTGCTCGGCCTGCGCCTGCATTTCCTCCATCAGCCACGGGCCCTGGATCACGTCGCGGAAGCCGGGGTAGTTTTCCACGTCGGTCGTGATGGTGAGCTGGCCACCGGGCTGCAGGCCCTGCACCACAATCGGCTCCATACCCGCGCGCGCGCCGTAGATCGCGGCGGAAAGCCCCGCCGGCCCGGAACCGATAATCAGCATTTTCGTCGTATGTGTCGCCATCATTGCCTCCGCTGGCCTTCGAGATGGGAGTTCGCATCCCGCTTGCCAGATAGAATCATTTCGTGCCTGCCAATTGACGGTTTCGCGCCGGAAGCGCAATGGCTGGAGCCATGTCTTTGCTCGGTCCCACGTCCAACACCTACTATTCCCAACGTCTTCGGCTGAACTACGTCGACTGGGGCAACCCGGACGCGCCGCCGCTGATCCTCCAGCACGGCGGGCGAGACCATTGCCGCAGCTGGGACTGGGTGGCTCAGGAACTGCGGCACGACTGGCACGTGATCTGCCCGGACCTGCGCGGTCACGGCGACAGCGCCTGGTCACCCGAGGGGCATTATGCGCTCGATGCCCATGTCTACGACTTCGCGCAGCTCATCCATGCGCTCGACTACGACAAGGTGACGATCATCGGCCATTCGCTGGGCGGCAATATCGCCACGCGCTACACCGGCCTCTATCCCGACAAGGTCATCAAGCTCGTCAATATCGAGGGACTTGGCATGACCACCCAGACCGTTTCCTCGATGCCGCAGCGCGGATCGCCGGAGCGGCTGCGCATGTGGATCGAGGACAAGCGCAAGGCCGCTGGCCGCACGATCAAGCGGTATCCGACGCTCGAAGCGGCCTATGCCCGCATGAAGGCGGAGAACGGCCACCTCTCGGACGAGCAGGCCCGCCACCTCACCGTCCACGGCGCCAACCGCAACGAGGACGGCACCTGGAGCTGGAAGTTCGATAATTACCTGAACGTCTGGTCAGCCAACGACATGCCCGTCGAGCAGATCGAGGCCTTGTGGCGCGCAGTGACCTGCCCGATGCTGATGCTGTGGGGCCTCAAGAGCTTCGCCCCCAGCCCCAGCACGGACGGGCGCATAAGCCTGTTTCAGAACGCCAGGCTGGTCGAATACGAAAACGCAGGACACTGGCTGCACCACGACGAGTTCGACCGCTTCATGGCCGACGTGAAGGCGTTTATCTGACGCCTGTTACTCGGAGATAGCGGCGCGCAGCTTTTCGCGCGCGGCTTCGTCCAGGCCCAGCGCCTCGGCCAGCCATGCGTCGAGTGAGCCATGCTTCTCCTCAATGGCGGCGAAGGCTGCTTCAAGGTATTCCGGCTCCACGCCCATGATCGCCCGGGCGGCCTCGTCGGTCATGCCGTTATTCACGCCCTTGACCGTTTCCATGCCGGCCCGGATGCGCGCTTCGTTGTCACCGGCGGTGTTGGTGAGCAGGTAGTCTGCCATCACGTCGTCGCGATGGACGCCTGCCGCCAGCTGGATCGCGGCGACCGCGATGCCCGTGCGGTCCTTGCCTGCCATGCAGTTGACGAGGCTTGGCCCCTCGCCGCGCGTCAGCGCCTCGGCAAGATCGCGAGTCATCGCCAGCAGTTCGGGCCGGAAAGCGATCCGCGTGTAGGTGTCGGACATCATCATGTGGATGTATTCGACATCGCTCACACCGCCCGCCTGCCGCGCCGCCTCGACATGCGGCGCGAACTTGGGGCGGTCGGGATCGGCGGAATAGCTGACCTGCGCGCCGAACTGGTCCGGGCGGCGGCAGGGATATAGCTCCCTTTCACGAGAGGTGCGCAGGTCGAACACCGAGGCAAGCCCGACCGCCGCGACCTTGTCGAGGTCCGCGTCGGTCGCTCCCGCATGCTGGCCCGAGCGCCACAGCAGACCGCGCCTGAGCCTGCCGCCGCCGATCAGGGCATAGCCGCCGTAGTCGCGGAAGTTGTGAACCCCGGTCATCGGGATCGTCCGCCAGTCGCTCATCGTTTCGTCCTTCTGCATTGGCCGCATCGCCTAGTCGAACCCGGTCCGGTGGTCAAAAGGCATGAAGCCCCTTGCAATCGCGGTCACTTCGCGGGACGTCTTGGCAAAACCAAGAGGGAAAGGATTCGCGAATGAAGTCCGTCGATTTCGACAAGATGGCAGAAGGCCTGCGCAACTGGGGCCGTTGGGGAGCCGAGGACCAGCGCGGCACGCTCAACCACATCGATCCCGCCGCACTGTGCCGTGCCGCTGCCGAAGTGAAGCAGGGCAAGATGTTCGCGCTCGGCCTCAATTTCGACGAGAACGGCCCGCAATTCGGCGGCTTCCGCTTCAATCCGATGAAGTACATGACCGCGATGGACCAGATGAATTCGCCCGAGTTCCCGCGCAGCCGCTTCAACGACGACGTGATCCACATGCCGCTGCAATGCGCGACCCAGTGGGACGCGCTGAGCCACGTCCACTATGACGACCATTTCTACAACGGCTTTTCGATCCACGAGCATCTCAGCCTTGCCGGCGCGACCCGCTGCGGCGTCGAGAACATGGCCAAGCCCGGCGTCGCCTCGCGCGGGGTGCTGCTCGACATCACCAAGCTGGTGGGCGTCGATATCCTGCCGGGAGACTTCGAGATCAAACCCGATCACCTCAACCAAGCCTGCGAAGCGCAGGGAGTCACGGTCGAGAAAGGCGATATCGTCGTCGTTCGCACCGGCCAGATCGGCAAGTTCACGCGCGGCAGCCGCGAGGAATTCTACAACGGCCAGCCCGGCTGCCACCACACCTGCGCCGAATGGCTCTATGAAAAGAATGCGGCCGCCATCGCCGCCGACAATGTCGCGGTCGAAGGTATCAACGCCGAGACTTATGGTGACGAGATGATGCTGCCGATGCACCAGTTGTGCCTGCGCGACATGGGCATGCCGTTCGGCGAGATGTTCGATCTCGACGCGCTGGCCGCCGATTGTGCCGCTGACGGCCAGTACACCTTCATGCTGGTTGCGCCGCCTCTGGCGATTACTCGCGCGGTCGGCTCGCCGATCAACCCCATCGCGATGAAGTGATCGACCTTTCGGGCCGCGTCGCCATTGTCACTGGCGCGGGGCGCGGCATTGGCCGCGAAACCGCGCTGGCTCTGGCCCGTCGCGGCGCGAAGGTGCTGGTCAACGATTATGGCGGCGGAGCATCCACCGCCAAGCCGGGCAGCGCGGACGTCGCCGAGGCAGTCGTCGCGGAAGTGGCTGCATTGGGAGGCGAGGCAGTTGCCGATGCTCAAGCCGTCGGGACGCCGCAGGCAGCCGAGGCGATAGTCGCTGCGGCAATGAGCGCCTTCGGGCGCGTGGACATTCTCGTCAACAATGCCGGCGGCAACATCACGACCGGTGTCGAACAGCTTGACGACCAGCGGGCCGAGACGATCTTCGCCTCCAATTTCACCGGCGGCTGGATGCTGCTCCGCAAGTGCTGGCCCATCATGCGCGAGGCCGGCTTCGGGCGGATCGTCAACATCATGTCGGGCGCGATCCTCGGCCTGCCGGGGCGCGGAACCTATGCGGCAGGCAAGTCAGCCTATCTGGGTCTCACCACGGTCGCGGCCGCAGAGGGCGAGCCGCACGACATCCGCGTCAACGGCGTGTGGCCCACGGCGCAGACCCGGCTGATGGACGGCATCGACGATGCCGAGATGATCGAGCGGATGAAAGGCTATCCGCCCCATCTCGTCGCCGAAGCCGTGGTCTGGTTCTGCGCGCCGGAATGCAAGGCTACTGGCGAATTCTACGATGTCGGCGGCGGCGGTGTCTCGCGCATCGCCTTTACGCGGAGCGCAGGATTCCACGATCCAGACTTGACCGCCGAGAGCCTCGGCAAGAATTTCAACAAGGCGCGGGACATGACGGACGATCGGATCTTGAGCAACGAGCAATAGGCGGAGCCGGCAAGTACCAAAGTTGCCAGAATAGCGGTTAATCCCCGTCTCGTCGCAGAATTTGCCATTCCGGATTCAACGAAATTGGGGACGTTGGTCCCGCGGTCCGATACTGTGGAGTTATGCGAATCGATACTTCTTTCGACTTTAGAACTGACGCGGGCGGAAGAGACCCTGACAAATACAGCCCCACCTTAAGGCGATATCACAGACTACTCTGGAGCAAGCCTCTCCCTTCTGGCTTTGTTCTAGAACTCGACGATAAACGCTCTGACGCGTATCTTTATCACCGTTCCGAGCTTGGCGAATTTTTTCTCACAAGTGACTCTGTGATTCCAACTTTCACGCGCTGGAAATCGATGCTGCCAATCGTCTCGTCATTTCCTGAGCGAGAGAACGAAGTATTTCGCTCTGTCGGTTACACCATTGGCGGGATGATGATTTTTCCCGGAAACAGAGTCGACCGCAAGCAGACTATCAACGGAGCGCGCGGCTTCAATAGGAAGATCGCGGACCGATTCGATCTCACCTTGGAATGCATACGCCGACACTACCTAGGCCAAGACAGCCCGTTGGCGGACACACTCTGGAGATATCGTGATTTCTTCGGATTGTTTGAAAATTTCGTTGGGTATGTCGAGTTCTTCATGCTTCAAGATCTTGTTAACGCAGACCGAACAGGCATCGATTTCTTCATGCCTTTCGACAATTTCCGTCCGCCATCGGTACCCCAGACAGTTGATACCTATCTGCAATATCGAGGCCGCAGCATTGAGTTCGTGCGCGCTCGGAACCGTCGCATCGACAGGGAGCTCAAGGTCAACAATTGATTGCCAGCATTCCGCGACAAACGAGCCGTTCGCCCTGATTTCACCGTTTCTCTATAGCGGTCCTTCATTGAGGACCGAATTCGGTCACGGCACCTAATCCCGCAGCAATTCCTTGGCGATGATCGTCTGGCGAATCTCTTCCGAGCCGCCCGCGATCTGCATCACCTTCGAAGTGCGGAACAGCCGGTTGACCTCGGTATCGCGCATATAGCCCGACCCGCCAAAGATCTGCACCGCAGCGTCGGTGACGAAAGCACTGGTACGCGAGGCGACCAGATAGGCGGCAGCGGAAACCTTGTGAATCTCCCCGCGACCAGCCTGAGTCAGTTCCATATTATCGCACATGGTCAGTGCCTTGTGCAGGTAAGTTCTGGCAATTTCGATCTGGGCGTACATGTCCGCCAGTTTCGCCTGGATCATCTGGAACTGGCCGATCGGCTGTCCGAACTGCACGCGCGTCTTGGCATGATCGATTGCCAGATCGAGTGCGCGTTGCGCAGGGCCAAGGCACAGCGGCGCGGACAGCAGGCGCTCAACATCGAGCCCGCTCATCATCACGGCGATGCCGCGGTTCTCCTCGCCGATCAGGTTCTCGACGGGAACTTCGCAATCCTCGAACACAAGCTCGCCGGTGGGGCTGCCGCGAAAGCCCATCTTGTCGAGCTTTTGGGCGACCTTGAAGCCGGGCGCACTGGCCTCGACGATGAAGGCGCTTACGCCCTTCGAGCCAGCCGAAGGATCGGTCTTGGCATAAACCAGGAACAGGTCTGCCACCGGGCCATTGGTGATGTAGATCTTGCCGCCGTTGAGCAGATACCTGTCACCGTCGCGCTTCGCCGTCGTGCGCATCGAACCGATGGCGTCGGAGCCCGCGCCCGGTTCTGTCATGCCGAGGCCGCCCATCAGTTCGCCCGCGCACATCTTCGGAACGAAGCGCTGGCGCTGTTCCTCGTTGCAGTTGCGGTAGAGCGCATCGAGGCACAGATTCTCGTGGCTGGTCCAGCTGAATGCGAAGGCCGGATTTGCATAGGCCATCGCCTCGCCCATCATGCCTGCGGCCAGATAGCTCAGCCCCTGCCCGCCGTAATCGCTCGGCACGGTAAGGCCCAGCAGGCCCATTTCGGCCAGGGCATTGAACTCGTCGGCAGGCCACCACTCCTCGTCGTCCATCTTCTGCTGCAGCGGCCAGAGCCGCTCCATGAAATAGCGCGACGAGTAATCGACCAGCGATTCGATCTCTTCGAGCGACAGGTTCGCTTCGTTGCTCACGGTGTGATCCTCTCGTTATCCGGCAATCATCTGGCCGCCATCGACCTGCAGCACCTTGCCGGTGACATAGCTTGCCTCGTCGGAGGCAAGGAACCTGACGACGCGGGCGATCTCTTCCGGTTCGCCCATGCGGCCGAGCGGCGCGCCTGCCAGCAGGCGTTTGGTGGCTTCCTCGCCCCAGGCCCGCTCGGCGTCGGCGCCCATCTCGGTAGCGGTAAGGCCGATGGAGACGGCATTGGCACGGATGCCATGCCGCCCCTCTTCCTTGGCGACGACCCGGATCAGCGCATCGAGGCCCGCCTTGGCGGCTGCCGCCTGTCCGCCGCGCGGCTGACATGCCTGCGCGGCTATCGAGGAAACTGCGACGATCACGCCGGACTTGCGCTCGTGCATGTGGCGCACGCAGGCGGCGAGGACGTGGAAGAAGCCGGTGAGGTCTGCATCGAGAAAGCCGGTCCACTCTTCTGCCGTCAGCGAGCGGATCGGCTTCCACACGGTATAGGCACCGGCGCAATGGGCCAGCGCGTCGATCTTGCCGAAACGCGCGATGGTATCGGCCACGGCCTTTTCCACGGCCTGCGGATCGATCAGGTCGCATTGCAGCACCAGCGCCTCGCGCCCCGAAGCTTCCACCGCCGCAGCAGCTTCGTCGACCGGCCCGCGGCTGGAGCGATAGAGCAGCGAGGTATCGTATCCGTGCGCTGCCATTTCCGCCGCCACGGCCTTGCCGACACCGCCGCTGGCGCCGGTAATCAGGACTACAGGCGCTGTATCGCTCATGCCAATCTCCGCTTGTTCTCTTGTGTCTCGTCTCGAGCGGGCGCAGCAACATGCGCACCTGCTTGCATAGCGGGCGGCCTTATGACACAGGCCTGTTGCATTTCAATCGGAAACGGCAGGGAACAGCGATGGCCTGGGGAAATTATCAATTCATCGAAACGACGCTCAAGGACCGCGTCCTGACTCTGGCGCTCAACCGGCCCGAAGCCGGCAACGCGACCAACAGGGATCTCCACAGCGAGCTTTCGCGTGTCTTCATCGAGGCGCAGCATGACGTCGACGTCGATATCATCGTGCTCACCGCAAACGGCAAACTGTTCAGCGGCGGCGGCGACATCGAGTATCTCGACCACATGACCCGCGACACTGCCGAGTTCGACCGCACCGTCGCCGAAGGCCGTCAGATCGTCTACTCGATGCTCGATTGCGAAAAGCCGATCATCGGCAAGATTCAGGGCCACGCAGCAGGTCTTGGCGCCACGCTGGTAGTGATGTGCGACATCACTTTCGTTGCCGATCACGCCAAGATCTCCGATCCGCACGTCAAGGTCGGCCTCACAGCGGGCGACGGCGGCGCGCTCATGTGGCCGATGCTGATCGGCTACGCCCGCGCCAAGGAATACCTGATGACCGGCAAGGCCATCGGCGCCAAGGATGCCGAACGCATCGGCCTCATCAACCATGCCGTTCCGCTCGACGAGCTGGACACGCGCGTTGACGAATTCGTCGCCGAACTTTCCGCCGGGGCGCAGATGGCGATCCGCTCGACCAAGATGACCGTGAACATCGGTCTCAAGCAGATGGCCCATGCCGTGATGGAAATGGGCACGGCGATGGAGCGGCTGACCAACCGCTCGGCAGATCACCGCGCCGCGACGTCTGCCATGCTGCGCAAGGAATCGCCGGTCTTCGGCAAGGGCTGAGCCAGCCGTGGCGGCCACCCTGCCAGATCTGCCGCTGCCCGCGCTGGTGCTCAGGCATGGCGCGGAGCACGGCGGCGAGGTGGCGATTTGCCAGAAACGTGGCGATGCGTGGCAGGACCTGACCTGGGCAGGCTATGCTGCGCGGGTGAAGGCCTGCGCGGCAGGGCTGGCCGGGCTTGGCCTGACCGATCCCGTCCATACCGCGATCCTTGCCGACAACAGCGCCGACTGGCTGGTGGCTCAGATGGCGACCGGCCTGATCGGCGGCGTGCCGCTGGGCTGCTATCCCACCAGTTCCACGCCCGACCTGCTCCACGCACTCGGCCATGCCGACGTGCAGGTGCTGTTCTGTCAGGACGACGCCTTCCTCGCCAAGGTGCTGCCGATCCGGGATCAGTTGCCCTTGCTGCGGTGGATCGTGATGTTCGATCCCGAGAGCGAGGCGCTGAGTTCCAGTAACGTCATCGCGCTGGCTGAGCTTGAGCAGCAGGGCGCAGAGGCCCTCACCGGCGACCCTGCCCTGCTCGATGCCCGGATCGACGCGCTCTCGCTCGATCAGGTGGGGCTGATCGTCTACACCTCCGGCTCGACCGGCGCGCCCAAGGCCGCGATGCTGACTTACGGTAACATGCGCGCGGCTGCTTCGGGGTTTGTCGAGCTGCTCGGCTACCGGCCCGGCGCGCGATACCTGTCCTACCTGCCACTGTGCCACATCGCCGAACAGGCCATGACCAATTTTGGCCCGCTCTACACCCGCGCGACGGCCGCCATCGGCAGCGGACTGCCGAGCCTGATCGAAGACATGCAGGCGATCCGCCCGACCTATTTCTCGGGCGTGCCACGGGTCTGGCTGCGCTTCGAGGAAGCGATCCGCGAGAGCGACAAGTCCGGCAAGGATGCATTGACCGTGGTCGGCCTTGACCAGACCGAAGTGGCGACGAGCGGCGCGGCCAGCCTGCCGGTCGAGACGCTGAATTTCTTCCGCTCGCTCGGGCTCGAACTGCTCGAACTCTACGGCATGACCGAGAACTGCTCGATCATGACCATCCATCGCCACGGGCGCGTGGTGCCCGGCACGGTTGGCGAACCGCTCGACACGGTGGACCTGAAAATCGCCGACGATGGCGAGATCCTCGTGCGCGGGCCGAGCGTGTTCGCAGGCTATTACAAGAATCCCGAGGCGAGCGCCGAAGCGGTGGTCGACGGCTGGCTGCACACCGGCGATCTCGGCGTGATCGAGGACGGGGAGCTACGGATCGTCGACCGCAAGAAAGACCTGATGATTACCGACGGCGGCAAGAACATCGCGCCTGCCGAGATCGAGGCGCTGATGCGCACCAGCCCGCTGATCGCCGAATTCGTGCTGGTGGCGGAGGGCCGCAAATATGTGACGGCGCTGGTCCAGCCCGATCCGGCAGGCTTTGGCGCAAAAGACTATGCCGCCTTGATTGCCGAGCCGGAAACACAGGATCGACTGGCAGCGGAAGTCCGTCGCCTGAACGACGATCTGCCCCGCGTCGCCCAGGTCAAGCGCCTCCATGTCCTGACCCAACCTCTCGCCCACGGCGAAGGCGAACTGACCCCGACTCTCAAACTCCGCCGCTTCAAGGTGCATCAACGCTATGCCGAGGAGATTGAGGCGATATACGCCGGTTCGCTCGGCTTCGACGTAAGCCCTCGTCGACCGTAGAACGCGAGACCGAATCCATCGCTCGCGCACGGGGCGACAATGGACGATTTATTGGTGGGACCTGTCCGTCCGGAAACGACAACATTGCGGACATTGAACTCGCACTACTTGCTTGATAGGCTGGCGCGGTCTGAAATGGGGAGATCGGTGCGGTTAGCCCGGTCCTTGCTTTGCAAGCCCAGACCTTGCGCAAGCGATGCGTCCCAAGACCTTTACCGCTGCTGCGGTTGTGCCGCAGCGAACGAAAGGACTTGGCAAATGCAACAGCAGATTTCCGTAATCACCCTTGGCGTCGACGATCTTGAGCGTTCCCGCGTGTTCTACGTGGACGGGTTCGGCTGGAAGCCGGTTTTCGAAAATGCGGAGATTGTTTTTTATCAAATGAACGGCTTCGTTTTCGGCACTTGGCTTGGGATGGCTTTGGCGGCGGACATGATACGCAAGAACGAGCGCCATCCCGCACCATTCGCGCTTGCGCACAATGTTGCATCCCAGGGTGAGGTCCAACCGTTGATTGATCGCCTCGTCGCCTCTGGAGGTAGATTGCTGCGCAATGGCGATGCCCCGGAACACGGCGGATTCCGAGGTTACGTCGAAGACCCTGATGGCCATGCGTGGGAAATCGCATGGAATCCAGCATGGCCGATCGATGAAGATGGCCATGTAACGTTCGCGACCTGAGTCAAAAGCAACGGCGAGGTGGGGAGCAGTCAGGTCAGCTCCTCACCCCAAGAGCCGCCAGTAAACTCACTCCAGGCATTCGAGAAAAGCGGACGTTCACCGGATGCGGAATCCAGCCACTTTCCCGATGGAATGAACCCTACTTCGGCGGATCGATCGGGTTCATCCGCCGGTTGTAGCCGAGGAACCGCTTGCGCAATTGCTCGGCCCGTTCGGCAGGTGTCACGACCGGGTGATCCTTGGGCAGAAGCGAGCGCAACCTGGTCAGCTTCACCCGCGTGACCTTTGGCTTCTGCACTTCGCCAACCGGCGTCTGCCAGCGAATGAACACGCCGCCGCGCGGGTTGCCAGCTGCGTCGAGCCAGTTGGGCGTGCCCGGATCGGTCTGCGCGATGACGTAGCGCAGCACGCCGTCCTTGTCCTTCCACGCCTGGATGATGTTGTACGAGATCAGCCGCGTCGCATAGTCCGGGCTTTCGCCCCACAGGGTGCCGAGCTGGATGTTGTGCCAGGCAGCCTCCACCGCAGGAATCTCGATCAGCACGGCCTCGTCCGCACCCACCTCGTATTGCATGGTGTTCTTGAAATTGGTCGGAAAGCCGCCGTCGTCGATTTTCTCATAGGCCTCGTCGAAGCGGTTGACTGGCTCGGCAAGGATGATCTTGCGATAGAGCGGCCCGGTCATGGCGATGAACTGGGCCAGCGCCTTGGCGCGCGCATCGAATTCCGCCGCACTCAACACAGGCGCGCTGCGCGGCGTGCCCGGCGCGGGATCGACGGCTTCGATCGAGAGACTCGCCTCGGTGTCGGTCAGCCAGTCGCCCATCATCTGCCGGATAAGCAGTTGCGAGCTGTTCCCCGGCGCCATCCTGATGAAGTTGGGATGATGGTCGGGATTGTCAGGCCCCAGCCAGATTTCGAAGTTCCCCTTCTCGTCCAGCACGAGATCCTTCGATTCGAGCTGTCCGCCCGTATTGAAGCGCCCACCTCCCATGCTGAACTGCTGGAAGGTGATATAGGGCACGGTGCCGCGATTGCCCTTGAGGCGGTAGGTCAGCTTCGGATCGAGCGGCTTGACCATGTTGTAGATCGCGTCGGGATTGTCGAAACCATACTTGCACAGCTTGGTCGGACAACGGTCGATCACCGGATGCCATACGTCGTTCTCGGGCAGGAACGCATCGTTGTGCATCTCCAGCCGTCGCAGCACGAAGCGATAGCCCTGCGCCCGGTCGACGCTGCCCGGCTCGGTTTCGGCTTCGACGTAATCGCCGAGATCCTGCAGGGCCTGCATGACCGCATCGAACCCGGATGGTTCCTGCGCCTGCGCGACGGAAATCGGGGCAATCGCCAGAGCCGCAGCAGTAAGCGAAAGGCGGATCGTTTCAAGACTTCTTGGCATGCTCTTCCCTCAATTCCTTTAGTCGTTCGGGCGTGACGCGCGTCCCGGTCAGGTAATATTCCCGCATGGCGAGCGCGATGTCAGCCGCAGCCTTGGCGAACGCCTTGCCGATCACGGGACTGAGCAGCGCGCCGATCGGGCCGAACCGCATTTCGTAGATCATGGTGGGCGAGAGCATCGTGCCCACGCCGTCATCGTCGATCTGGTAGCGGAACTTGAACTGCTTGAAGATCGGGATCGCTGGCTTGTCGCCCTTGTGGACCCGGATCACGAAGCCGTGGCCATCGGTCCACTCCTCTACCGTCTCCTGCATCTCCTGGCCGTTGTCCATGAAGACGGTGCGGCTCGCGCCGACGCCTTCGCGCCGCGCCGTGTCGACGCGGATCGCCTTGACGCCGGGCACATATTTGTCCGCAACCGATATATCCCGCAGCTTATCCCAGACTTCGGCGCGCGGCATGTCGATATGCGCGCGGCCGACCGCTTCTTTCAGAGCCATGCCTTTCTCCCTCGCGGCAAGGATGCGCGAGCGGAGAGGCAGAGTCCAGTAAGGTAAACCCTGTGCGGGTCAGGCGATCGCGGAAGTTCCTAGGAAACCGGGGACAGGCCCGTTCCAGCCGCTGTCGCCTTCCGGTTCGGCCCGGCGCGGCTGACTTGCGCGAGAATTGTCGCGCGGACGCGCTTCTTCCCGCGAGCGCGGTTCGGACTTGCGCCTGCGCGGCGCTCTTTCGGGCCTGTCATCGGCCTGCTCTTCCGGCCGCGCGGGCGCTTCGCTCTTTGCCGACTTGGACAGCTTGAACACCGGAATGGTCATTCCGGTCAGCTTTTCGACGTTGGCAATCGCCTCGCTGTCTTCCGGGCTGACCAGCGTATAGGCGCTGCCCTTCGCACCTGCGCGGCCAGTGCGCCCGATGCGATGGACATAGTCGTCCGGGTGCCAGGGCGTGTCGAAGTTGAAGACGTGGCTGACGCCCTTGATGTCGAGACCGCGGGCGGCAACGTCGGAAGCGCACAGGATGTTGATCGCGCCGGACTTGAACCGTTCCAGTTCGGCAAGGCGCGCGGGCTGGTCCATGTCGCCGTGGATCTCGCCGCTGGCAAAGCCGTGGCGCGACAGGCTCTTGTTGAGTTCGCGCACCGTCGTCTTGCGATTGGCGAAGATGATCGCCGTGGTGACGTCTTCCGCGCGCAGCAGTTCGCGCAGCGCCTCGCGCTTGTCACGGCTCGAAACGTGGACCTTGTGCTGGGCGATGTTGTCGTTGGTGCTCGCCGCGCGGGCGACCTCGATCTTCTTCGGGTTCGAGAGGAACTTGGCGGCAAGTTTCTCGATCGGGGGCGGCATGGTCGCCGAAAACAGCAGCGTCTGGCGGTTCGGCGGCAGTTTTGTGCAGATCGACTCGATATCGGGGATGAAGCCCATGNNCATGCGGTCGGCCTCGTCGATCACCAGCAGTTCGCAGCCGGTAAGCAGGATCTTGCCGCGCTCGAACAGGTCCATGAGGCGACCCGGCGTGGCGATCAGCACGTCGACGCCCTCGGACAGCGCCTTGACCTGATCGCCCATCTGCACGCCGCCGATCAGCAGCGCCATCTTGAGGTCGTGGTTCTTGCCATATTTCTCGAAGTTCTCGGCAACCTGCGCTGCGAGTTCGCGCGTCGGCTCCAGGATCAGCGAGCGCGGCATCAGCGCCCGCCTGCGGCCATGCGCCAGAATGTCGATCATCGGCAGCACGAAGCTGGCGGTCTTGCCCGTACCGGTCTGGGCGATGCCGATCAGGTCGCGCATCATCAGCACCGAGGGGATCGCCTGTGCCTGGATCGGAGTCGGTTCGTCGTAACCGGCGGCATGCACCGATTGCAGAAGTTCGTCTGACAGGCCGATATCGGCGAATTTCATAGCCGTGCAATAGTTCCGATATAGAGGGTGGACTGCCGAAGCAGTCTTACATCGCCAGGATAGCCAGGCTGCCATCACGCGCGAATGGCGCGCCCTACGCGCATTCTTGCACGAAAGTCAAGAAACACAGGGCCGTTCACGCCCCGCGACGATCAGCCGCCGGTTTCCACCAACTGACGGATTTCCGCCAGTTTGCAGTTACTTCCGCTGCGCGACTGGAGCTGGTCACGATCCACGCAAAGGCGTCCGTCGCCGCCTGCTACATAAAAGCCCGAGTAGAACTCGCGCGAGCGGCACGACCGCTCAAGCTGGGCGCGCACCATGCGGCGGTCGCGCAGATAGAGGATCAGGTCGTTGCCGCCGTTAGGCTGAACGCCCGAAATGCTGTTGATCGAAAGGCAGCGGCCAATGCGCCGCTCGTCGAATGACGTGCCGATAGCACGCTGCGGCACGCCGACCAGCATGTCGGGACGCGACTGCGTGGTTTGCGAGACGCGCTGCGGCGAGATGCGGATGCGGAACGTCTGCTCGATGCGGACCTGCCCTGCCGTGCGATCCGGGGACTGGTGGAAGACGAATGTGACCGGGAGATAGGTAAACGAGGCAAACTGATCTTCATCGGCAACCGTCGCGGGCGCCTCGGAAGTGGCGGCGGCAGGTTCGTCGACAGGAGCCGTAGTCTGCACGACCTGCGCAGTCGGCAGCAGCAGTGCAAATGGCACCAGCATGGATGTCGAAAGGCTCATAAAACTGTCTTCGTCCCTGATCGCATTCGTTCAGCGCTAGCCCGAAATGCTTGAACCTGCGCTTAACCCCCTAGGCGGCCTGTGCAACCGCCAGGCAATTGTGCCATAAATCACCGAAATGACCAACCTCGAAACTTTTCTGGATAACGCCAGCGAAACCCTGGGGCCGAAGGGCCTTTCAACAGACCCTGCCGATCTCGAGCCCTGGCTCACTGACTGGAGGGGCCGATTCACCGGGCGCGCCCTCGCTCTGGCCTCGCCAGCCAGCACCGAAGAGGTGTCGAAACTCGTAAAGCTGTGCGCGCAACAGGGCGTGGCGATCGTCCCGCAAGGCGGCAACAGCGGCATGGTCGGCGGCGCGACCCCGGACCAGAGCGGAACGGCGCTTCTCCTCTCGCTGCGGCGCATGAACGCAGTGCGCGAACTGGACGTCGAGAGCCGCAAGATCACCTGCGAGGCCGGGCTGGTGCTGCAAAACCTGCATGACCTGGCAGCAAGCCACAACCTGCGCTTCCCGCTGACGCTGGGCGGCAAGGGATCGGCGACGGTAGGCGGCCTTATTTCCACCAACGCTGGCGGAAGCCAGGTGCTGCGGCACGGTTCGATGCGCGCGCTGGTGCTGGGCCTCGAGGCAGTGCTCGCTGACGGCAGTGTCTTTTCGATGCTGACCCCGCTCAAGAAAGACAATCGCGGGTTCGATCTCAAGCAGTTGCTGATCGGCTCCGAGGGGACACTTGGCATTGTCACTGCCGCGACTTTGCAACTCTCGCCGGCCGTTGCCGAACGCACGGTGATCTGGGCCGGCGTCGATTCGCTGAGCGCGGCGCGCACCCTGCTGCTTCACTGCGAAAAGCACGCTGGCCAGCAACTCGAAGGCTTCGAAGTCGTGCCGCAACGTTGCCTCGACGCAGTGCTGGACTATCTGCCCGATGCCCGCGCGCCGCTCGGCGACAGCCACGAATGGCATGCCCTGATCGAGGTAGTCGCCGACGCCGCTCAGGCCCCTGCCCTGCAAGACCTGTGCGAAGGCATGATGGCGAGCGCATTCCAGCAGGGACTGGTCTCCGACGCCGTCATCAGCGCCAGCGAGGCACAGGCAGAGGCGATGTGGCTGCTGCGCGAATCCATTGCCCCGGCCGAGCGCGCCAAGGGCACGGCCGTGCAGCACGACATCTCGGTGGCCGTGGAGAAGATGCCCGAATTCGTCGAAGCGATCGTTCCCGGAATCGAGTCGGCATGGCCCGGAACGGAAGCGGTCGCCTTCGGCCATCTGGGCGATGGCAACGTGCATTTCCATGTGCTTGCGCCGCAGGGCATCGACGAGGCCGCATGGCACGCCGGCGATGGCAAGGCGATCAGCAGCCAGGTCTACGATATGGTGGTCGCCTGGGGCGGCTCCATCTCGGCCGAACACGGCATCGGCCAGCTAAAGCGTGATGAGCTGCTGCGACTTGGCGATCCGGTCTCGCTGGCGATGATGGCTCAGGTCAAGAAAGCCCTCGATCCGGCAGGCCTGCTCAATCCGGGAAAGCTGATCTAGGACCAACCGAGACCAACGAGGCGGCAGAACGCCGCCCCAGACCTTGCACCGGCCCGAGACTGCTTCTAAAGGCACCGCCAACCTTTTCCACCCAGACGGGAGAATTCCGATGGCCAGCGCGCCGCAAGTCCAGGGTCTGCCCCTGTTTTACAAAGAACTCGTTCCCATCAGCCTCGAAGACCACGCCAACCTGCGCGCGCGCCGGACGGACAAGGCCGCCTGGCTCGCTGGCCAGCACGCTGTGCCGCTCACGGTCGAAGAATTCCCGATGGCGCAGCGTCACTACCCGATCGTTTTCTCGGTCGGCGAAAATCCGGTTCCGCTCGGCCTCATGGGCATGAGCGAAGGCATCAACGTCTTTGTCGACGAAGAAGGCCATGTTGGCGACGACGTCTATATTCCCGCCTATGCGCGCCGCTATCCGTTCCTGCTCGCCAAGCTGAGCCCGCAGGCCGAGGAACTCTCGCTCTGTTTCGACCCGACAAGCGACCTTGTCGGCAATTTCGACGAAGGTTCGCTCCTTTTCGAGAACGGTGAGCCCACCGAGCACATCAGGAACACGCTCAACTTCTGTGAGCAGTTCGAGATCGCCGGCAACAAGACTGCCACGTTCGTCACCGAGCTCGAGAAGCACGATCTGCTGATGGACGGCGAACTGACGTTCAATCGCGACGATCTGGAAAAGCCCGTCGTCTATCGCGGCTTCAAGATCATCAACCAGGAAAAGCTGCGCGACCTGCGCGGTGACGTGCTGCGCACCTGGAACAAGAACGGCATGCTGGCGCTGGTCTTCGCCCACCTGTTGTCGCTCGAACTCGTGCGCGATGTGTTCGCCAAGCAAATGGCGCAGGGCAAGCTGCAGCAGCCCGAAACGTCTGCCGAAGCCAGCGACGAAACCGCTGCCTGACCGGCTCGGCTGACGGACGGGGCGACGGCATGGCCACGCTCCGTCCGACAGGTCGCACTGCCCCGCGTGCCCTTTCGGTCACAGGGCTTGCGCGACTCGACGGCCGTCCCTATTATTGATTCGCTTGCCGGAGCTACCCTCATGGCTTCGGTTGGCTGGTGCACTTGGTGCACTTCCTCCCTGAACCTTGGCCACCTCGCGCGTTTGCGCGGGGTGGTTTTTTATTCGGCAGCGTCGCGCCAGTCCGAAGACATGCCCGAATCGGCCAAGGCCATGGCGACCGCGGCAAGCTCGCGCACCAGTCCCGCCAGCAGTGTGACGAGCCGCGGATAGCCCTCCCCCAGCCGCGAAAGGCCGTCGTCGAGATAGACGCTCCGGTCGATCTCGAGCTGTACGGCGTGTATGCCACTGTCAGGGTCACCATGCCGCTCCAGCGCATAGCCGCCGGCATAGGGGCGGTTATAGGCGCTCACCCAGCCGCGACCTTCAAGATAGGTGCCGATGGCTGCGGCCAGATCGCCGTGACAGCTTTCTCCGAAGCAATCGCCCGTGACGAATTGCGGCGGCGGCGTGACGCCTCTCTGCGGAATCGGAGGCATCGAGTGAAGATCGAGCAGGACGGCAACGCCCCATCTTGCCCGCAGGTCGGCCAGGATATCGCCGAGAGCATCGTGATAGGGCGCATGAACGCCAGCGACTCGCGCGGCAAGTTCTTCCTGCTTCAGTTGCCGCTTCCACAGCTCGCCCGCCCCTGGGACGCGACGCGGTATCAGGCCGAGTCCGCTGCGGGCACGGCGGCTGGGCTCGACGCGGGATTTCGCCGGTCGTTCGGCAGTGCTCACCATTTCCCAGTCGACGTCGTCTGGCGCGCGATTGAGGTCGATCATGGCCCTTGGGGCATTGGCAACCAGCAGCATGGCCCCGGTTTCCTGCGCCACGGCTGTACCGAGGCTGTCGGCAAGCCTGTCCTCAAGCCGCATCGAGGCGGCATCGGGATTGCGCAAGGCCTTCAGAATCGGTGCAGAATAGGCCCGACCTGCGTGCGGGACGGCTATCAGCAACGGAATTGCCGAAGGTTTCGGCCCGCTCAGCGAATAGGCATGTGTTCCGGGGGTTCCGGGAATGATTCCGCCAAGTTGTCTGAACGAATCGGAATTGTCCGGGTGCCGCGCCATCGCCCCTTGCTGTCTTGTTCACGCTCTCGTGTCAAAGTCGGCAAACAGGAAATCTAAACAGGAAATTTACCTGCCAGGCGTATTTGCGGCCTGTCCGGCGCGAAGCCGTTGCCCCCAACTCCAACCACGGAAAGGTTTGTATGATCCGCATCCTGCTCGCCGAAGATGACGAAGCCATGCGCACCTACCTTTCCCGAGCGCTCGAAAACGCGGGATATGAGGTAGTTGCGGTGGATTGTGGCCTGGCCGCCCTGCCCTACCTGACCGCAGAGCACTTCGACCTGCTGCTGTCGGACATCGTCATGCCGGAAATGGACGGCATCGAACTGGCCCAGCGGTGCGGAGAAATCAGCCCTTCAACGAAGGTCATGTTCATTACCGGCTTCGCCGCCGTGACCCTGCGCGCCAGTCGGGAAGCGCCGAGCGCGAAGGTCCTGTCCAAGCCGTTTCACCTGCGCGATCTTGTGATCGAGGTGCAGCGCGTGTTCGGGCATGACGACCGCGCCAGTTTGTAAACCTCAAAGCGGCTTGCAACCGGCGGACAGGGAAGCTACAGGGCTGCTCCGCGACGCGCCACGGCGCTCATCGCGGATGGAATGGTGCGGGCGTATAGCTCAGTGGTAGAGCACTATGTTGACATCGTAGGGGTCGCAAGTTCAATCCTTGCTACGCCCACCATCTCCTGACCTTGCAAGCAAAAGGGCCCCTTTCCGGGGCCCTTTCTTGTTTGTGCAATGTGGCCGCTATTGCCTTGCGCCAGAACGGTTTCCGCTCACTCCTGATCGAGCACCGCACAAAGCCTGCGCGGCATCTGAGCATCGCCTTTCCGTTCGCGTCAGCTTGAACGGAAAACGCACCAGAACCTACTTGCCCTTCCACACCGGCTTGCGCTTTTCGGCAAAGGCGCTGGCGCCTTCGCGTGCGTCTTCGGACGAGAACACCTCCTTTACATAGGGGCTCTGGCACTTTTCCAGCTCGTCGTATTCCCAGTTCCACGAATCGCGCATCAGCGCCTTGGTCGCCATCAGGGCGAGCGGGCCGTTGGCCGCAATCGCCGCCGCCAGTTCGCGAGCGGCTTCGATCGCCGGACCGTCGGTGATGCGGTTGACCACGCCCAGCTCTGCCAGCCGTTCGGAGCCGATCGGATCGCCGGTGAGCGCCAGTTCCATCGCCAGCTGACGCGGCAGCAGGCGGGGCAGATAAATGACGCCCCGCGCCGCCGCGACGAGACCGCGTTTCACCTCGGGAATGCCGAACTTCGCATCGCGGTTGGCGACGATCATGTCGCAGGCGAGCGAGATTTCGGTTCCGCCCGCCAGCGCATAGCCATCGACCGCAGCGATAATCGGCTTGTTCGGCGGACGACCGCAAATGCCTGCAAAGCCACGACCTTCCACATGGGCGGGCTCGCCTCGCAGGAATGCCTTCAGGTCCATCCCCGCGCAGAACGTGCCGCCAGCGCCGGTCAGGATCGCACAGCGCAGGCCAACCTCGCTGTCGAGCCGGTCGATCGCAGCGGCGATGCCCTGGGCCACCGCCGAATTGACACTGTTGCGTTGATCGGGGCGGTTGATCGTAATTTCCAGAACGCCGTCGTTCTCGCTGGTCAGGATGGCATCGCTCATCGGCAGGTATCCTCTTTCTGCTGTGGTTCCCGAGTCGCCTGCCAGCCCGCGCGCGCCCTGTCCAGCGCCTGACCATGCGCGAGCCAGGGGCGCGCACTTGCGCCGCTTCGATGCTCTGCTAAGACACCGGCCAAATCCACCCCAGGGGAGAATTCAGCAACATGGCAAAAATCAAGGTAACGAACCCCGTCGTCGAGATGGACGGCGACGAGATGACGCGGATTATCTGGCAATGGATTCGCGAGCGGCTGATCCTTCCCTACCTCGATATCGACCTCAAGTATTACGATCTCTCGATCGAGAAGCGCGACGAGA
>JAGREN010000106.1 GCA_020446505.1 Novosphingobium sp.
AGCGGATAGAGGCCGTACCAGGTCTGCAGGGCCGCCATGACCAGCAGGCCGATGCCGAGGATCACGAAGCTGTAGACGAGGATCCAGCGCGTCTGCGAAATCTGCTGGTCGAGATCCTCGCGGCTTCCTGCCACGACGAACCGCCATTGTGTGTCGCTACCCGGCAGGATGATCGACCGCTCCATCACGCGCAGCGATTCGCCCGAGAACTGGTCGCTGTCATAGACGTGAGGCTGCGCGTCGAAATGCTCTCCGCGCGTGGCGAGCGTCCTGTCCCACAACGAGCGCGACGGGAAATCCTCGTGCCCCTTGCCGGTAATCTGCCAGTAGAGGCCGCTGTTCGGCTCCAGGAACCTCTGATCGCCGAGGGGCCGATTAAAGAAAACCTCGCCGTCCGGCCCGATTTCGGCGGAGCCGATCATGCCTGTCAGCATGTAGCCAAGCTGCTCGTCGAAACTGCGGGTAACGAGGCTCGTCAAGGTACGGTCCAGCGCCACCCCGCCAACCACGAGCAGCACGATGATCCACGCCGATGCGATCAGCATCATGCGCTGCGCGAGCGAGCCGGTGTGCGGCGGCGTGACCGGTTTTTCCTGCGCCGGGCCGTGCTCTGCCCCGGTATCAGCCGCGCCGGTTTCGCCCGGATGGATACGGGTTACGGGCGCGACGTGCTCCGGCTCAGCCGCGGGGCGCGTCGGCAGGGTCGTCGAGACTGTAGCCAAGCCCGCGGATCGTGGTGATGACATCGGAGCCGAGTTTCTTGCGAATGCGGGTGACGAAAACCTCGATCGTGTTTGAATCGCGGTCAAAATCCTGATCGTAGATGTGTTCGATCAGTTCGGTACGGCTGATGACCTTGCCCTTGTGGTGCATGAGATAGGACAGCAGCTTGTACTCCTGCGCGGTCAGCTTGACCGGCTCGCCATCGAGGGTCACGCGCCCCGAACGGGTATCCAGCCGCACGCCGCCAGCCAGCAGTTCGGACGAGGTGTTGCCCGATGCGCGGCGGATGAGCGCGCGAAGACGAGCAATCAACTCCTCGGTCTGGAACGGCTTGGCGAGGTAATCGTCGGCCCCGGCATCGAGACCGGCCACCTTGTCAGACCAGCTGTCACGCGCGGTCAGCACCAGCACGGGAAAGGTCCGCCCTTCCCTGCGCCACATGCCCAACACGGAAAGCCCGTCGATCTCCGGCAGGCCGAGGTCGAGGATGACAGCATCGTATTCCTCGGTCGAACCCATGAAGTGGCCGTCTTCGCCATCGCGCGAAAGATCAACGGCATAGCCGGTCTGCTCGAGCGTAGTCTTGAGCTGGTTGCCGAGCGTTGGCTCATCCTCGACGATCAGGATGCGCAATGTACATGTCTCCCCATTGGTGCTGTCGAAATGGGCTGAATTGATCGGAAGGTCAAGCAAGGCAGGCTCCTGTCAATCAGCGCGAATGATTGAGAATCCGCGCCGTGCGGGCATCGACGTCGACGAATTCGACCTTGCCGTCCTTGATGAACTTGAGCCGGTAGGCCATCGCGACCGGATCGTATTCCGGCCCGAGGTACTGCTTGCCCTTCATCCTCGGCAGGATCAGTTGCTCGATCTGGCGAAGCGAGCGCACGTTGCCAGCCTTGCGCTGTTCGCGCACTTCGCCCTGCTCGTTGTTGGGCTCGGCAGGTGCAGGCACTGACAGCGCAGTCAGCAGCACGGGCAGCACGAAAAGCATCGATGCGTGATGAGGTTTCATTATGCCTCACGGACTAGGCCCGGACAGTTGAACATCCAGTGAATACGCCGTTTTCCTGCCGTTTCAGCGCGTCATCTCGAATTTCACGGTAACGGTTACGCCGGTTCCGACCTGACCGGGTTCGATCGGCGTGGCATCTTCGGCTTTCGCAGCGGTTACGACGATCGCGCCCGATTGAGGCATCGGCTGACTCACGGCATAGGTCTCGGAAATTTCCAGCAATCGCAAGCCGGTATAGCCTGCCATCCGGGCATAGTCGGTCGCTTGTGCCTGCGCTCTGTTGAAAGCCGACTTGCGTCCGGCTGCCTTGGCGGGCTCGTCCTTTTCCAGTCCGAAATTCGGCCCGAAGAAGTTGGTCGCGCCTGCATTGGCCAGCGCGTCCAGTGTCTCCCCGATCCGATCCATGTTCCGCAATTTGACCGTGACCTGGTTCGATGCTTCGTAACCCAGAAAGGTCGGCGCCTGGCCGTCGTTGCGATACTGGTACTGCGGATTGAGGTTGAAGTTCGAGGTCTGGATGTCTTTCGCGGCAACGCCGACGGATTTCAGTTTATCCACGACCTTGCGCATTTGCGCCGCATTCTGCTTCAAGGCTTCGCTCACGGTCGACGCCCGGACGGTGACGCCTGCGCCGACCGTGGCATAGTCGGGATCGGCGAGGACGGTTTCCATGACCGTCAGTTCGACGACCGGGTTCGTGACCGGGATCTGCACTTCGGCAGCCATGGCCGGAACTGCGGCAATTGCGGGCAGCGCGGCAAGCGCGATCAGGCTTCTCATACTTCGTTCCTTTGTGTTGCAGTGCTCACAACGCTTGGACGGTTGTGCGGTTTCACGCCAGAGGCTAGGGCGCGCGCCATGGCAGTCGCACCCATCCTCAGCTGGGAAGGCCTTGGCCTGATCCAGGGATCGGGCTGGCTCTTCCAGGATCTCGATCTCCACATCGGTCCGCGTGACCGGCTGGCGCTGATCGGCCGCAATGGCGCGGGCAAGACCACGATGCTGCGCCTGATTGCCGACCAGATCGAGGCAGACAAGGGTCTGCGCTCGGTCCAGCCGGGCACGAAGATTGTCCTGCTGGAACAGGATCCGTTCTTCACCGGCTTCGATACGCTGCTCGATTTCACCCTGTCAGGTGACGATGCTCCGCCGCGCCACGAGGTCGAATCCATCGCGGGCCAACTTGGCATCGACCTGTCGCGCGACGCCAGCAGCGCCAGCGGCGGCGAGCGCCGTCGGGCGGCCCTGTGCCGCGCGCTTGCCAGTGAGCCGGACCTCTTGCTGCTCGACGAGCCGACCAACCACCTCGACCTTGCCGCCATCGACTGGCTGGAAGGCTGGCTCGGTCGCTACAAGGGCGCCTTCATCGTCATCAGCCACGACCGGACCTTCCTCACCCGCCTGACCAGCGCGACGCTGTGGCTCGACCGCGGGGCGCTGCGCCGCAAGGAAGTCGGCTTCGGCGGCTACGAGGCGTGGGAAGAGCAGGTCTATTCGGAGGAAGCCCGCGCTGCGGAAAAGCTGGACGCCAGGCTCAAGCTCGAGGCGCACTGGCTCGAGCGCGGAGTCACGGCGCGGCGCAAGCGCAACCAGGGCAGGCTCGAGAAGCTGTGGGAGATGCGGGCGCAGCGTGCGGCCATGCTCAATCCGGCAGGGACCGCGAAACTGAAGATCGTGGCCGACGAGACCAAGACCAAGTCGGTGATCGTGTCCGAGCATGTCACCAAGAAGTTTGGCGACCGCACGATCATCAGGGACTTCTCCCTGCGCATCCAGCGCGGCGACCGGATCGGTATCGTCGGCGCCAACGGCTCGGGCAAGACGACGCTGCTGAAACTGCTCACCGGCGAGATCCAGCCGGACGAAGGCGAGGTTACCCGTGCCAAGACTCTGAGCGGCACGGTTATCGACCAGCAGCGCAGCCTGCTCTCGCCCGAGAAGCGGCTTCGCGACGTGCTGGCAGAAGGCGGCGACTGGATAGACGTGCGCGGCGTGCGCAAGCATGTGCAGGGCTACCTCAAGGAGTTCCTGTTCGATCCCGGCCTTGCCGACGCCAAGGTCGGCACCCTGTCGGGCGGCGAACGTTCGCGTCTGCTGCTCGCCCGCGAGTTCGCCCGGCGCTCGAACCTGCTGGTGCTCGACGAGCCGACCAACGATCTCGATCTCGAAACGCTCGACCTGCTGCAGGAAGTGATCGCCGACTACGAAGGCACCGTGCTGATCGTCAGCCACGACCGCGATTTCCTCGACCGCACCGTAACCGTGACGCTCGGTCTCGACGGGTCCGGGCATATCGACATTATCGCCGGCGGCTATGCCGACTGGGAAGCGAAGCGCAAGCAGCGCACTACCCCGGCAAGAACCGCCAGGCCGGACAAGGCAGAGGCCCCTGCCCCGACTCCGCCGAAGCCCAGGTCGACCAAGCTCTCCTACAAGGACCAGCGCGACTACGACCTGCTGCCCGCCCGGATCGAAGAACTGGACGCTGCCATCGCCCGTGACGAGGCGGCTATGGCGGACCCTGATCTCTACACCCGCGATCCGGCGAAGTTTGCTGCCCTCACCAAGGCGCTCGAAACGGCGCGCGCTGACAAGGACGCCGCCGAGGAACGCTGGCTGGAACTGGCAGAACTGGTGGAGGCGGCAACCGGCGCATGACCGAGGGTCTGCTCCGGGAGATCGCTGCCTGCCGGGTCTGTGCAACCGATCTCCCGCACGAGCCCCGCCCGGTCGTCCAGTTCGCCGCCACGTCTCGCATTGCGATCATTGGTCAGGCACCGGGCAGCAAGGTCCACGCGAGCGGCATTCCCTGGGACGATGCAAGCGGCGACCGCCTTCGCGACTGGACCGGACTCGATCGGCAGACCATGTACGATCCGCAACAGGTCGCACTTGTGCCGATGGGATTCTGCTATCCCGGCAAGGCGAGTGGCGGGGACCAGCCGCCGCGCCGGGAATGCTCGCCGCTCTGGCACCAACGCGTATGGAACGCGCTGCCTGACGTCCGGCTGACCCTGCTTGTCGGAACCTATGCCCAGATCGCATACCTGCCGCAGACAAGGGGAATGTCGCTGGTCGAGCGCGTGCGCGGTTTCGAAGCCTGTCTGCCGCGATTCTTTCCACTGCCCCACCCGGCTTGGCGCAGCACCCTGTTCATGCGCGCCAACCCTTGGTTCGAAGCCGAAATCCTTCCCGCCCTGCGCGAGCGCGTCACCGCGGCTCTTGCCTAGGCACCCTTCTGCACGGCGATCCACGCGCGCACGCGCCTGTCGAGCATGTCGAGCGGCATCACGCCTTCCTTGAGGATCTCGTGGAACTGGCGCGCATCGAACTTCGCGCCCAGCTCGGTCTCGGCCAGCTTGCGCAGGCGCACCCATTCGTTCTGGCCGATCTTGTAGCTGCACGCCTGCCCCGGCATCGCGCAATAGCGTTCGATCTCGCGCTGCGAGCGGCCGCGCGTGAAGCCGACCGTGGACACGAAGTAGTCCGTCGCCTGCTCGCGGCTCCATTTCTTGTAATGAAGCCCGGTATCGGCGACCAGCCGGGCGGCGCGGAACAGCCAGGATTGCAGCGCGCCTGCCTTTTCGAGGCCGTGATAGCCGTCCATGTCCTCGGCGATGATCTCGGCATAGAGCGCCCAGCCTTCGCCATAGGCGGAGAGGAAGTAGTTCTTGAGCAGGTCGGGCAGGTCCTTGTCGCCCAGCAGCATGGACTGGTGCATGTGGTGGCCCGGATTGCCCTCGTGATAGGTCAGCGACGGCAGCGTGTACTTCGGCCAGTCCGCCGTATCCTTGAGGTTGATCCAGTAGATCGCCGGGCGCGAACCGTCGAGCGCGGCCGGATAGTAGTAGCCGTTCGACGAACCGTCCTGGATCTCGACTGGCACGCGGCGCACTTCGAGCGGCGCATCGGGCACATTGGCAAAGGCCTGCGGCAGCTTCTTCTGCATCGCCGCGATATTGGCCCTGATCGAGGCAAGCAGCGCCGCGCGGCCCTTGTCGGTATTCGGGAAGACCTGATCGGAGCGGCTGTTCAGCGCGGTCAGCCGCTCGCCGATGCTGCCTTTCGTCAGTCCGGCCCCCTTCAGGATCGTTTCGAGTTCGCCGCTGATCTCGGCGACCTGCTCCAGCCCGGTCTTGTGGATTTCCTCTGCCGAGAGGTTCGTGGTGGTGAACTCCCGCAAGGCAGCGGCGTAGATCTCGTCGCCCCGCGGCAAGCGCCACAGACCGTCGCCTTCGCGCGTTGTCGGCCTGAGCTTCGCCACCAGATCGCGCTGTTCGCGCAGCGCCGGATAGACCTCGTCGGCAAGCAGCTTCGCCGCCCGCGCGGACCAGTCCCCGGCAACGCCCTTCTCCTGCGCGCGGCGGACAAGCGACTTGACCATGCTGTTTTCGGCAGGGGCGGAAGCTAGCTGCGCATCGAGCTGGCTCATGACCAGATCGAGCGACCAGCCCGGCGCAAGATAGCCACGAGAGGCTTCCTCGGCGAAGGCCTCGCTCTCCTCGCGCAGCACACCGGAGAAGTCGGCCAGCCGCGCGAGATAGGCTTCCGCATCGCCGGAGCTCTCTACCGGATGAGCCGAATCCAGCGAGTCGGGCACATAGATGTATTTGCCGTCCTGCTGGCTCAGGCGATAGGGATTGCCGACGTCTGGGATGTCGAACTGGTCGGAAACCAGCCGCTGTTCCAGCATGTGCTCGACGATCTCGCGGCGCACCTTCCACACTTCGCTGAGCCCGGATGGCTCGATGGCGCGCAGGTCGGCCAGCATCGAGCGCGCATGGCGGCTGGCAGCGATGTCGCTGGCCTTGCCCGCCGGGCCGAGCTGGGCGCGCAGGGCCGAGCGATCGCCGACGTCGAGCCCGAGAAACGTGGCCTGGACCGGATCGATCAGCACGTCGCCTGCCAGGATGCGGTCGCACAGCGCGGCGACTGCCTTGTCGCCGCCGGTCTGGGCGAATGCGATGCGCGGAAACGCGGTTGCCGCTACGGCTGCGGCGCTCGCGCCTGCCAGGAAACGTCTGCGATCGGTATGCAAGGTGCGACCCCTTTGTTCTGTGTGCAGTGCCGCGGGCTCATGCCGGGTCACGACTGGAGCCGCGAGGTGTAGGTTACACATGAGACACAGTCCAGAGGAAGAAAATCCACGGGTTTCGCGCCTCCTCGCTCACCCTATGCGGTAAAATTCGGCCACCCGGTCGAGCGCGATCCTGAGCACCAGCTTGCCGCTGCGGGCGGGCCAGCCCAGCGCCCGTTCGGCATCCGGCAGGCCTTCTCCGGCGCAGACCACCCGCCACAAGATGTCGGAGAGGTCCGAGCCGGCATGGTCGACGGCGCCGTGGAACCGTTTGCGTGCCGCCATCTGCCGCTCTCCGGGCGTGAGATCGCCTCCCGCACCGCCCGACGAGCGCACCGGATCCCATCGCATCGTGATCGAGGGAGCAAGCTGCGCGCGTTCCCAGTCGGCGCGAAGGCGCTCTCCGGCATCGAACTGGCGGTCGCTCAGGTGCCCGCGCGCGTGCAGCCAGGTCAGCGGCGATTCGGCAAGGTTGACTGTCGCGCTGCGCCCCTTGCTGCGCGCAGGGCGCTGCGACGGTCCTTCACTGGTAAGCTCGCGTTCGGCCAGAACCCTTTTCATGCCATTCTCCTCTTCAATCCCGATATCCGATGACATGCATGCGCTTGCCAAAACCGTGATGATGTAGGAAAGAGAAAACCTATTTGGTTAAATGAGGGCAAGCAGGCGATGATAAACCGCATCCGTGACGTGCGCCGCGAAAAGGGGCTGACTCTCGCCGAAGTCGCGGAGCGATGTTCGCCGCCCACCACGGCGCAGACCATCGGGCGAATCGAGACGGGCATGCGCAATCTCTCGCTCGACTGGATGAACCGCATTGCCGCCGCGCTGGAGGTGGAGCCGGAACTGCTCCTGCGCAGCGAGCAGGCCGACCAGCCCAGAATCGTCGCGCGCCTCACCGACACTGGCCCGGAAGCCCTGTCCACGCCGCGCGATGCCGTGCTGCCGACCGCGCTTTCCGGCGGCGGCGCCACGATGGCCATGACGATCGAAACGGGTTCGGGCGAATACCGCGCCGGAGATCAGCTCTGGCTGCGCGAAGTCCCCGAGGCAGAGCATGCGCGCCTCATCAACCGCGACGTGCTTGCGCCGCGTCCAGGTGGCCGATTTGCCTTTGGCCGCATGATCGACCGGGATGCGGATCGGGTGGCGCTGCTGCCGCACGGCACCGGCCAGCGACAGGTCGTGATCGAGCATCCGGCATGGCTGGCGGTCGCGGAAATGCTGGTTCGCAAGCTCTGATCGGGTAAGAGCATTCCATGCGAGTCCTTTCGATCAGTACGCTCTTTCCCAATCCCGCGCGCCCGGCCTTCGGAAATTTCGTCCGCAACCAGATGGTTGCCGCCGCTGCCCGAGACGAGGTCGAACTTACCATGGTCAGCCCGGTCGGCATTCCGCCCTGGCCGCTATCGATGCGCGAACCCTATCGCAGTCTCGCAAAGCTTCCCGCGATCAGCGACTTCCCTGGCCTTCCCGTCCACTATCCGCAGTTCCGCACGATCCCGCGCATCGGCGGGGACAGCAATCCCGACCGCATCGTCGAAGCCGTGCTGCCGCTGGCGCGTCAGCTTCACGCGGAGCAAACCTTCGACCTTGTCGACGCCTCGTTCTTCTTTCCCGACGGCCCGGCAGTCGCCGCCATCGCCGCGGACCTTGGCCTGCCCTACACGGTCAAGTCACGCGGGGCGGACATCCATTACTGGGGCAAGCGTCCGGCTGCGCTCACGCAGATGATCGCGGCGGCGCAGGGCGCTTCGCTGATGCTCGCCGTGTCCGAGGCGCTCAAGGCCGACATGGCCGCGCTGGGCATGCCGAAAGAGCGGATCGTGGTTCACTACACCGGGCTGGACCGCGAAGCCTTCCGACCGGTCGAGCGCGGCGCGGCGCGGGCGCTGGTTTCCGCCCTGCCCAGCCTTGGCGTCTGGCCTGACGGGCCGCTGCTGGTGACGCCCGGCAGCCTCATCGCGCGCAAGGGACAGGCGCTGGTGATCGAAGCCTTGAAGGATCTGCCCGGCGTGCACCTGGCACTGGCCGGGACCGGAGAGGACGAAGGAACGCTGCGATCGCTCGTCGCCTCGCTCGGCCTTTCCGACCGTGTCCAGTTTCTCGGCCACGTCACCCACGATCTCTTGCCGCAACTGTTCAGCGCCGCGCACGCCGTGGTGCTGCCGTCCGAAAGCGAGGGGCTCGCCAATGTCTGGGTCGAGGCGCTGGCCTGCGGCACGCCTATCGTCGTTCCAGACATCGGCGGCGCGCGCGAGGTGGTCAAGAGCCCGACCTCGGGCCGCCTTGTCGAGCGCAATCCGGGCGCGATCGCTCATGCAGTGCGGGATATTCTCGCCAATCCGCCCGCCCAGAAGGACGTGGCGGAAGCGGTGTCCGGCTTCAGCTGGGACCGCAACGGCGCGGCCATCGCCGACATCTGGCAAAGGGCCGGCGCGATGCCCCGCCCCGCGCCCCAGAGTTAGGCACCAACCGGTTCGAGATACTGCGGATGCGGCAGTTTGCCCTTCCAGTATTCCACTTCGTTCATCGTCTGGCCGCCGGGAAAGTGGATATCGGCTGGAAGACCGGCGCGGAAATTCACGAAGGCCATGCCCTGCGGCCCTGCGGTGAAGGAATAGAGCGTATCGCCCGGTATCGCGATGGCCGTGCCGGTGGGGAACAGCTTGCGGCCCAGCCTGATCTCGCCCGAGACGATGAAGATGATCTCGTCCTCGGAATGCGAGTGGACGCCTACGGTGAGATCTTCCGGGCTGACCGGCTCGGCTCCCGGAAAGCCGTTCTCGTGGAGCCACACGTCGCATGTCGGGCATTGCGAATCGGCATGCATGCCGCCGCGTACGCCGGTGTCGGTCAGGGCGTCGTCGCGCGGCACCATTGCGCTGGGCAGCAAGTGGACATGCCCCCCGGCCTCGGGCTGCGCAGGATCGTGCGAGGCTGCGAACAGCAGCACGTCTGCGCCTTCGCCCGAGCCCTCGATGCGAAGCGATTCACCAGCCTCGACGATGAAGCTCGAACCGGCAGGAAGATCGTGCCCGCCCGCCCGCACCGCGCCGTGCCAGACATAGCCGATGCGACCGCGAGCGACCGGACCGACGGTAAGGCTCTCACCCGCCCCTACGGCAATCTGATGAAGTTCGAGCGGGAACTGGTCGGCATCGACGTAGACGCTGGAACGGGCCGTGCCCGAGCACGCTTCCGGCAGGCTTGCTGTCCGGGTCTTCTCCGGCGGGACGACGTGTATGCGAGGCATCGGCATTCTCCCATTGCGCGAGGCGAGCGCGCCTCAGGCAAAGGGAACGTCGATCAGCCGCGCTCCCTTGCCAGACGCTCCTGCCGCTCCACATCGCTTTCCTTGGCCACGAAGCTGTCGGACGTGACCTTGAGCCAGACGAGGATCGGCGCGGCCATGTAGATCGAACTGTAGGTGCCGACGAAGATGCCCAGCACGATGCAGATGGTCAAACCGAAAAGGCTGGCCGGGCCGAAGAACAGCAACGGGATGAGCGCCACCAGCAGAGTCAGCGAGGTCATCACCGTGCGCGCCAGCGTCTCGTTCACGGAGAGGTCCAGCAGCTCGGCAATCGGCATGCGGCGGTACTTCTTCAGGTTCTCGCGAATGCGGTCATAGACGACGATCGTGTCGTTGAGCGAATAGCCGATGATCGCGAGAATCGCGGCGACGATCTGCAGGCTGAATTCAAGCTGGAACAGCGCCAGCATGCCCATGGTCAGCGAAACGTCGTGGAACAGCGCGAACAACGCGCCCACGCCGAACTGCCATTCGAACCGCACCCAGATGTAGATCGCGATGGCGAGCATGGCGGCAAGCAGCGCGTAGATCGCCTTTTGGCGGAACTCGCCGGAAACCTTGCCCGAAACGTTGTCGTTGCCGTCCAGCCGGAAGTCGGCGTGCCCGGCCTTGACGGTCGACACGATCTGATTGGAGATGCGCTGCGCCGCGCCCTTGTCACTTGCCACATCGTCCGGCAGGCGCACGCGGATCGAAACCTCGTTGGGCGCGCCGAACCGCTGGATCACCGGCTCGCCATAGCCGAGCGCGCCGATCTGTTCGCGCAGTTCGGCAATCGGCGCTTCCTTGCTCTGGGTGAAAGTCGCGCGGATTTCCTGGCCGCCGGCAAAGTCGACGCCGTAGTTCAACCCCTTGGTCATGACGAGCGCCCAGCTCGCCGCGATCAGGATCATGCTGACGACGTAGAACGGCACGCGCCATTTCAGGAAGGCGATATTGGTGTCTTCTGGGACAAGCTTGAGCAGTTTCATATGTTTCCGCTCCGCCTAGATCACAAGGTCCGAAGGCCGCGCCCTGCGCAGCCAGCTTGCCGCCCACATCCGGGTCAGCGTCACGCCGGTGAACACGCTGGTGAACAGGCCAATGATGAGCACGACCGCAAAGCCGCGAACCGGGCCGGAGCCGAACAGGAACAGCAGGACGCCAGCGATGAAGTTGGTGACGTTGGCGTCATAGATGGCGCGGCTCGCTTCCTTGTAGCCGTTCTCGACCGCGGCCACGACGCGCCTGCCCTTCTTGCGCTCCTCGCGGATACGTTCGTAGATCAGCACGTTGGCGTCGACCGCGGCACCGATGGTGAGCACGAGGCCGGCAAGGCCCGGCAGGGTCATGGTGGTGTTGAGCACCGCCATGATGCCGAGGATCATCAGCACGTTGAGCACCAGCGCGCCGGTCGCATAGAGGCCGAAACGCCCGTAGGTGGCGACCATCAGCAAGATGACCAGCAGCGAGCCGATGCCCATGGCGATGACGCCCTTGCGGATCGAATCAGCGCCGAGATCAGGCCCGACCGTGCGTTCCTCGACCACGGTCAGATCGACCGGGAGTGCGCCCGAGCGCAGCGAAATCGCAAGCTGGTTAGCCGATTGGACCGTAAACCGCCCGGAGATCTGCGCCGACCCACCAAGAATCGGCTCGTTGATGTTCGGTGCGGAAAGCACCTTGCCGTCGAGGATGATGGCGAAGGGCTTGTTCACGTTCTCGGTCGTCAGTTTGGCGAATTTCGCGCCGCCCTGCTGGTCGAAGGTGATCGACACGACCGGCTCGTTGTTCTGCTGCTCGAATGTCTGCTTGGCGTCGGTCAGGCTGTCGCCCTTGATGCCGCCGAGCCGTCGCACGGCGATGGCGGGAACGCCGCCTTCGCCCGCCGGATCGGCATAGGGCACGATCTCGCTGCCCGGAGGGGCGATGCCCTGCGCGATGTCGGAAGGCGCGGCAGTCGTATCAACCAGCTTGAATTCGAGCTTGGCGGTCTGGCCCAGCAGAGCCTTCAACGCGCCGGGATCGTCGAGGCCGGGCACCTGTACGACGATGCGATCGTCGCCCTGCCGGATAATGGTCGGCTCGCGCGTGCCCAGTTCGTCGATGCGCTTGCGCACCACTTCGGTCGCCGAATCCATTGCGGCCGTCACTGCCTGATCGAGCCCTTCCTGCGTCGGCGTGAGCACGAAACGGGTTTCGTCGACGACCTCGATATTCCAGTCGCGCTGGCCGGTCAGGCCCGCGCCATAGGTCAGCGGCAACACTTCCTCACGCGCCGCGTCGACCTGTGCGGGATCGCGGACAGTGAAAGACAGCTTGCCCCCGCTCGACGAGATATCACCGATGCGGATGCGCGGTTCCGCCACCCGCAGTCGGGAGCGGACCGATTCTTCCATGTTCTCGAGCCGCTGCGCGCGCACCTGATCGGGATTGGCTTCGAGCAGGATGTGGCTGCCACCGGCAAGGTCGAGGCCGAGGTTCACCATCGGATCGGGCAGGCTTTTCGGCCAGGGCATGTTGGCGAGAGAGAACAGCGAAGGCAGTGCCGCCGCGGCGACGACCAGCGTCAGGCCCCAGAGCCAGATCCGCTTCCAGGTCGGGAATTCGAGCATTGCTCAGCGCCTCTTGCTGCGCTCAGTCATTGGCCGGCGAGGAGCCGGGAGGCGCGATGACGTCGGAAATCGTCGACTTGACCGCCTTCACCTTCACGCCCTGCGCGATCTCGATTTCGGCGTAATTCTCGTCGACCTTGAGCACCTTGCCGACGAGACCGCCGCCGGTAAGCACCTGATCGCCCTTCTTGATCGACTCAATTTTCGCGCGATGTGCTTTCTGCTGGCGCATCTGTGGCCGAATAATGAGGAACCAGAAGATCACGCCCATCGCGAGGAATGGCACTATGCCCGCCCATCCTGGCGCACCACCGCCCGCAGCACCCGCCGCCAGCATCGAAAGTATCGAGGTATTCATAGTCGGAACAACGCTTCCTCTCAGCTAGTGCGCGCGCCTAGCAACAAAGCAGGGGCGTGGCAACGCGCCGCATGGGCAAGGCAGCGACACTTTGCGCGCTTGTAATGCCGCGTCGTGCTGCCTATAGGCGCTGCTCCTTGACCCCGCTCGCGCGGGGACACGGCGGTCGGGACGTAGCGCAGCCTGGTAGCGCATCACACTGGGGGTGTGGGGGTCGGAGGTTCGAATCCTCTCGTCCCGACCAATTATACCAGCAAAAGCAATGGGTTAAGTGGGCGACGAAGGTCGCTCATGGCCGTGCATGGGGGCCGTGTAAGGGCAGTGTAAGAGCTGCTGGTGAATCACCCCGATCATAGCAGCACCCCACGCCCGAAGGCGCAGGGTGCTGGCAGCGTCAGGCGAATAAGGAGACACCCCGCTGCTGGCCCCGATGTTCTTAACGAGGGTCGGTGGCCTTAACCTCGGCACGGGTGGGCCTTCCCTTGCGCCCGTGCAATCTCATGCAAATCGGTCTGCTTGGTCCCTGCACCCGTATGCGGTGTCGCACAGGCGAAGGCGAACTACGTCCTCACTAAAGAAGGGTTTGCGGCAGCGCAGGCAATTGCGCCAGCCAACCTTCCTGACCACACGCGGCGGGTTGCAATCGGTATCCAGCACCGCTTCCCTTCGCGCACCGCCGTCATAGGACCAGCGCTTCGGTTCGATCAGGCCTTGCCAGTTGGCACCCTCGGGCAGCTTGGGCAGCTCGATCGAGCTAGACATAGGATGTTCCCCATATGTTCTGATCTTCCCAGACCCTCAATGCCGCGATCACGTCGATCATGTCTTCACGATCCAGTTCGCCACGCTCAATGCCCGGTATGACCACAACCTCAACGAACCGGTCGAAGCTACCGAAGGCCACAACGAACGGTGACGGTTTCGGTCGCCCTGCCCGTTCAAGTCGCGCAACCCGCTTCTGCAAGGCACGGACTGCACCCATGTGGTCATCGAAGGCCTAGCTGGGCGCGCAAATCGGGGGCCACAGGTGGCAGTGGCGCAGGTGCCGCGACAGGCATGACAACCGGCGGGGGCGCTGTAACGCTGACGGTGGCGGGTTGCGGCTGCACTGCATGGACTGGCACGCTGGTCGCGCGCGCCTGCAACTCAAGCGCGAACAGGGCAGCGTCAATGGACTGCCGTTGCTCCATGTCAGCGAAGTGACGCTCCACGATACGATGCTGTTCATGTGCGGGCAGGCCATACTTCATTGCAACGGCGCTCCCATCTGCATGAGAAGGTCCACTGCTTCCCGTCGCTGGTCGGCAGACGCACGGTCGCTGAACACCACGTCTCTGCAATTGCGTATGGCACCCTCGTAAAACTCAGGATCGCGCTCCTTCAGTTCCGCCATTGGCCGCAGCGGTCCCGGCTCGGGCTTGAACCCGCAGAAGTTCATCAGTTCGCTGCCGGTCATGGGCAGCACCTTGATGTTGACCTTGTGCTCCTGCGCGAGCGTGCCAGCGTGCTCCCACCAGTATCTCCACTCGTCGATGCCCCTGATGTCCATTCGGAAGCCGTTGACGAGGATGACAAGGAACAGGTCATCACGCCCCGGTTGCGGGCACATGGCGTGATAGGGCGGTTGCCAGCTTTGAAATGCAGTCATCTGATCCTCCTGGCCGGTCGGGCATGGGTCATGAAACGGGGTTCACTAGGGGCATCGGGCCGCGAGTCAGGGCGCGTGCAGTTTTGCGGCAGTTGTTCACCCCTCATAAGCCTCTCGCATCTTCGAGCACGATCAGCCGTGCTTCTAGGTCCTCGCTCGCCCTGACCGTCGCGAGGCTGGCAATGGCATCAATGATCTGCCTGCCCACATCGGGCGCAACATGCCCGTCGCTGATTGCATCAAGCACCATTTCAACCTGCCGACTGACAGGGGCGCTCGCATCGAAGGGGAACTGCACCTTCTCCGCCTGAGCCTTGATGCTGGGCATGGTTTTTGACAGCACGATTGCGGCCGCACCTACATCGCCTTCAAGGGCTTTGGCGCACAACACCGCGACGATGGCGCGCATCTCGTCCAACATCTGCTGTGTCGCCAGCAATCGCTTGTCAGGACGGTTTGCTGGCCTGCCAGATTTGTTGGGGGAGGGCATTCCCGGATACCAATTCGGATTTCCGGGACCGCGATATTCGGTAGGCGGTGGCGGCGCTGGCTGACTGCTCTGGTCTGTCATGATGTTGAACTCAATTTGATTGGATCAAAGCACGAAGGCGGAGTCGGCCTTTGTCTTCTGCGCGCGAATTTCCGCTGCTGTAATTCGTCGGGCGACGATCCGCCGTCCGTTGCGTCCTTCCTTGGTTTCCTCGATCACACCGACCGCATCATGCCATTCCTTGAGGACGATCCCGCCACATCGGTCGAGGTATGCCTTGGCGGCGGTCATGGCGCGCAGCCGCTTGGCACCGACCGGGTTGGCCTTCTCGTTCCACTGCTGGCGCAACGCAGCTTGCATGTCTGTGGTCAAACCCGACAGCATGGCAGGCGCGCCAAGCACGGCTGACACGACAACCTCATCGCCCGTATCAATCGCAGCCTGCACACCTGCCATGCGCTCGCCGGGCTTCATCGCCTTGAAGTGGGCGCGCAGTTCGCCAGACACCATCTGGCTCGCCTTCTGCTCCAAGGGCGCGGCAAGCTCCTGCTCGGCCATGGCGATGTTGCTGTCGAGGTTCCTGACCGTCTTGTCCCATTCGCGCGTCACCGGCCCCATGCGCTTGCCCGCATAGTCGTCAACGGCAAGGAGCTGGGCAGCCTCATTGAGCGTCGGGTTGGTCGCTGCCGCTGCCTTCGCATCGTGTATGGCCACAAGCGCTGAATGCGTGCTGTTGAGCAAGCCCACTGCCTGCGCAAGCACCGGGCGCGTGTCCTCGTCATATAGGTCCATCCCCTCAATGTTGCCGGGATGAAGATCGAGCGAAACGCGGGTATCAACGGTATCGGACATTTATCGAACCCTACTCTCTGATAAGGGATACACTGCCCTTACTTGGTAGCGATTTCGGGTATAGGTCCGCAATAAGTTATTTTGTATTTCAATTGCTTAGGTCGCATCACGCGCGCTCGAACCGCAAATAGCATATTTGCACGCCGAGGATTTTGCGGACGGTGAACGCACTGCAAACACCGCTACGGGGCGATTACAGGGGCGGCAGCAGTGCTCGGGTATAGGGGACGGCGGCAGGTGCGGTTTGCTGCCCCAGCGCGGCGGCTGGCGGGGCTGCATTCGGGGCAGTCTTAGGAGAGAGACCACTTAGCCCCGTTCGTAGTGCCATTTGCGAAGTGCCTGAATGCCTGCGCCAGCGATGAGTAGACCTGCGAAGATGAGCCACAGCATACCCCACCCGTGGAAAATGTCCGTAGCCGCTGACATTTTCCAGACGAGAGCAATGGCCGCAAGAACCGCGATACCAAGCTGGCCGTATGTCATCTTAGAGAACTTCAGTTGCCGGACTTCCTCTTCAGACAATGCCGCACCCTCTTGCGGTCGACGCTCCAACTCACGCGCGGGAGAATTCCATGCCCAATAATAACCGCCAAGGAACGGAGCGATGATCGCTGCTATGCCAATCCACATGGCAACGTTCCCAGCGGTGTTGTCGATATCGGGAACCAGCCAGACGAGCAGCAGTATCAAAATCACCGTGGCGGGCGCTATTGACCACATTGAGTAGCGCAAACGCCTATTGAAGACGGCCACGAACTCATCGCGCTCGGCCTCGCTCACGCGGATCGCCGCTCCCTTCATGCCCTTGCGGTAAAGAAAGCTGCCGCCATCGGGCTCGAACTGGTCTGCGAACAACTGGCGAACACGGTCAAAGTGAGGATTGCTAAACATGCACTCACGTTATCAGGAACAATTTGGCGATCAACGAGAAGATGCGTGGCGGCCCAGCGGCTATAGCGCGTTAGCCGTTAGCCTCGCCCTAAGTAACCACACCCTGTTGATTTCCGCTGAGAGTTGA
>JAGREN010000107.1 GCA_020446505.1 Novosphingobium sp.
CCATGACGGCGACGGCAGTCGCGACATTGCCCATCAAGGTGCCCTGCAGCCAGCCGAGCGCGGCCACGATCGGGCCGGAGCCGGCAGGATCAGCGCCCTGGACGCTCTGTGCATAGACAGGCGGTACATAGACCCAAGGAAATGCGACGGTGGCTGCAATCAGCAGCACAGCCTGCACAAGCGGGGTCTTGCGAAGTGAAATTGTCTTGAACCAGCGAATCATTACGCCCTCCATGGGGCGCGAATGCGCTAGTTACGTGACAGGTATGTGACAGATCGGATGCATGACTGTGGAGAGCGCGGCAATCCACATGAGCTGCGGGCCGTCCCTGCCGGATCAGCCCGCGCGATCGCTATTTCAGCGCGATGCGAAGGCGCTGTTTTCGAGGAGATTGCGCTGGGCGGTACGGGCGGCGCGGCGCGAATCGACCCAGCTTCCGTCGGCGAGTTCCAGCATGTAGCGGTCTTCGCTGGTTGCGGCTGCCTCGAAACTCTCGCGTGCCTTTTCGACCATGCCGACGCGAGCATAGGCAGTGCCGAGATTGATGAGGGCCGCGGGATCGCCGGACTTGACCAGTTCCGAATTGCGCATCTTCTCGATCGCGGCATGGTTGTCGCCTTGCGCAAGCGATTCATAAGCCACGTCGACCTTGTCCATGCTTTCCGACGTTACCGGAACCTCGGCTGGCATTGCGGAAGCTGCGGCGGCGGCCAGGAACAGGGTGAAGGACATGCGGGCTCTCCTCTGGGACTTCGTTGTGTTGCCTTCTTTTCAACCTGTATTGCGCCAAAAACAACAAATTCCACGAACTGTCATAAAACTGCAATGAAGCTGTGAAGCGCAGATTCGTGCCTGATTCGATCAGCGGACGGACTCTGCTCGGTAAATAGAAGCATCACTGTCGCCTGCGCGTCATGACTGTCGCGCCACAGTCATAGTTCAGTGATCTTTGAACTGTCATTTTAACGAAAACAAACTGTCACATCACGGTCCTAGACCCCGGCCTGCGCTGGCAATCCGCCGCGCGATTCGACCTTCAGGGGGAATAATCGTGAAGAAGTTCAGTGGTTTGCTGCTCGTTGGCTGCAGTGCGCTCGCTTTGGCCGGTTGTGGGCCTAGCGATATCGCCTCGCCTGGCACGGGCGGCGACGTCATCATCAACAACCCGACGCCGACTCCGACGCCGACTCCGACGTCCACGGGCACACCAACGGTAACGCCTGCCTCGGGCTGCCCGACTATCAATGATCCTCAGGGACTTACCGATGCCGGCACCATCACCGGTCCGGAAGGCACCTGGCGCGTCTGCAGCCTGCCGACCCGCATCAACAAGTCGATCACGCTACAGAAGGTCGATGGTCTGCTTTACCAGCTTCCGGGTCGAGTCGATGTCGGCACCGATGGCGGTGCGGTTGCGTCTTCGAGCGACTCGAACGTCACGCTGACCATCCAGCCCGGCGTCATCATTTTTGGCGGCACCGGCGTTTCCTGGCTGCATGTCAACCGTGGCAACAAGATCAGCGCGGTCGGCACCCAGACTGCTCCGATCATCTTCACCAGCCGCGACAACGTGCTTGGCCTAAACAACGACAACTCGTCGGGTCAGTGGGGCGGCGTCGTGCTTTCGGGCCGCGCTCCGATCACCGACTGCACCATCGCGCCTTCCGCAACGCCGGGTACGGCAGCTTGTGAGCGCCAGACCGAAGGCGCTGTCGATCCGGCGATCTACGGCGGTGCTACTCCCGACGACAATTCGGGCAGGATGAGCTACGTCCAGATCCGCTATTCGGGTTACGTCCTGTCGGGCAACAGCGAACTCCAGTCGCTGACCACGCAGGGCATCGGATCGGCCACCCAGCTCGACCACATCATGAGCTACAACAGTTCGGATGACGGTGCCGAATTCTTCGGCGGCCGGGTCAACATGAAGTACTTCATCTCGGTCGGCGCGGAAGACGACAACCTCGACACCGACACGGGTACCAAGGCGAACTTCCAGTATGTCATCGCGGTGCAGCGCGACGGCGTCGGCGACTCGATCATCGAAGCCGACTCGGACAACGCTGTTGACGGCAATACGCCGCGCCAGAACACCAAGGTGGCAAACTTCACCTTCGTTCACCGCAATGCCTCTGCCGGTAACGGTGCGGCCATCCTGCTTCGCGGCGGTACGGACTACAGCCTCTACAACGGCGTGCTCGTTTCACCGACGTCCTGCCTTCGCATCAGCCGTCCGCAGACGATCTCGGCTACTGCCGATGCAGCGATCGACGAAGCTGGCGCTCCGGTGTTCCGCTCGATGGTCATGCAGTGCGGCTCGCCCAAGTACGTCGGTTCGAGCGGCGTAACCGAGGCCGAGGTCCAGGCCGCCTTCGGTTCGGGCAGCAACAACAACAACGATTCGTTCACGGCCACGCTGGCGAGCCTGTTCATCAACGGCGCAAACGAAAACGGTGTGACGGCAACCAACCCGACGGCAGCATCGAGCTTCTTCGATGCCACCAACTACATCGGCGCGGTGCGCAATGCTGCGGACGACTGGTACGCGGGCTGGACCTGCAACAGCGGTGCAGTGAACTTCGGAACCGGCAACACCGGTTCCTGCAACCGCCTGCCGACCACCTGATCGGCCGCCTGACTCGATGAAAGGGGGCGGCCGGTTTGCGGCTGCCCCCTTCTTCGCAGCTAACGACAAGACCTGATTACCAGGGGGAATTCGAAAATGAACAAGCCGCGGCTTGCAACCCTGCTGCTGCTATCGTCTGCTCTGGCGATGCCAACGCTGGCTTTCGCGCAGGACACGACCGAACCGGACACGCAGGAGCCTTCGTCCAGCAACGAACAGATCGAAGAGACGACGCCCCCTGCCGCAGACGAAGCGCCTGACGTTTCGCTGCCGGGCGAGATCGTCGTTACCGGCACGCGCTCGCGCAACATCACCAAGGTTTCCGATCAGGTCATCTCCGTCCTTTCGACCGAGCAGATCGCCCGAACCGGCGAAGGCAACATCGCAGGCGCACTGGGCCGCGTGACTGGCCTTTCGGTCGTTGGCAGCGGTTTCGTCTATGTGCGCGGTCTCGGCGATCGCTACTCGCTCGCCTTGCTCAACGGTTCCCCGCTTCCGAGCCCCGAACCGCTTCGCCGCGTCGTTCCGCTGGACCTGTTTCCCACCAACGTCGTCGCTTCGTCGCTGGTGCAAAAAAGCTATTCCGCCAACTTCCCCGGTGAATTCGGCGGCGGTGTCATCAACCTCACGACCACGGCTGTTCCGAAGGAAAGCTTCCTGACGATCAGTGCCGGCATCAGCGGCGATGGCGAATCGACCGGCCAGTTCGGCTACAGCTATTTCGGCGCGAAGAGCGACTGGACGGGCTTTGACAACGGCAGCCGCGACGCGCCACCCGCACTCGCATCCTTCTTCGCCAGCGGCAGTCGCATCAGCGACATCGACGTCGACCGTCAGGCGATTGGCGGCGAGCTCGTGCGCTTCAGCCGCGCAACCTTGCAGAAGGTTGGAAACCTTCCGGTCAATTACAGTGCATCAATCACCGGCGGCACGTCTTTCGATGTGGGCGACGCCACGCTAGGCGTGATCGCAACCGCTGGTTTCTCCAACAAGTGGACCAACCGCGACATCATCGCGCAGACCACTGCCTCTCCGGATCTGAGCGAGAAGGAAGCGGATCTTCGCCGTGTCGTCACCGACAATCGCATCGTCGTGAACGGCCTGCTTGGCCTTGGCGCCGAATTCGGCGATCACAAGGTGCGACTGACCGGCCTCTATATCCGCGACACCATCAAGGAAGGCCGTCTGGCGACCGGTACCATCGCGACCAGCGGTCCGAATATCACACAGATGTTCCAGGATACGGCCTGGTTCGAACGGCAACTGTTCGACGCCCAGTTCGTCGGCGAGTTCCGCTTCGGGAACCTCGGGGTCGACCTGCGCGGCAGCTATGCCAAGTCGCAGCGCGAAGCGCCTTACGAGACTGCGTTCCAGTATGTGCGCACCAACAACGCGAACGATCCTTACGGCAATCTGTTCATCAACCGCCTCGGCCAGAATCCTGGCGGTAGTGCTTCGGTGTCGTTCTCCGACCTCGACGAAGACCTGTGGTTCGGCGGCATCGACCTGACCTATCGGCTTAATGACCGGGTCGGTCTGTCTGCGGGCTATTCCTATACCGATACGAAGCGCACCTCCTCACGGCGCGAGTTCCAGTTCCGCGCTTCGTCGGACCTGCCCACGGGCGTCTCGGCGCTGCGGCCGGACCTGCTGCTCGCTCCCGGCATCATCGATTTCTATGACATCAACCTCATCGAAACGACCGAGAGCGATCCGGCCTTTGCTGCCGGGCTGACGATCCACGGCGGGTATGTGAAGGCCAACCTTGAGCCTTTCGACGGTCTCAGTCTCGATTTCGGCGTCCGCTATGAGGACGCCGAGCAGACGGTCGACCCGGTTCAGGTTTTCGCTGTGCCCAGCAACTCCGGTGCCAGCACCCTGCTTGCCAACAGCTACTGGCTGCCATCGGCGACCGTGACCTGGGAATTCGCGCCGCAGATGCAATTGCGTTTCAACGCATCGCAGACGATCGCGCGGCCGCAGTTCCGCGAGCTGATCTTCCAGCAGTACTACGATCCGGAATCGGACCGTCTCTATCGCGGCAACCCGCTGCTGGGCGACAGCAAGCTGACCAATGCGGAAGCACGTTTCGAATGGTATTTCGCGCCGGACGAGCGTTTGTCGGTCGCTGGCTTCTACAAGGACATCAAGAAGCCGATCGAGGCCTTCGCTGCCTTCAACGACAACTCGGTCGTCACCAGCTACGCGAATGCGCCGAAGGCACAGCTCTACGGTGCCGAGCTTGAAGTGCAGAAATACTTCGATCTCGGCGACTGGATGGGTCCGCGCCGGCTCGTCGCCATCGCGAACTACACCTACACCCAGTCGAAGATCAAAGTTGGCTCGGGCGATCTCGTCGAAGTGTTCGGCACGACGGCCCAGCCGGCGGAGAACTTCTTCCGTGACGGTGCGCCGCTCACCGGCCAGTCTGACCACATTGCCAACCTGCAGTTCGGCATCGAGAACACCGACAGGCTCGAACAGCTCACGATGCTGCTGACCTATGCCAGCACGCGCGTGGTGAGCCGCGGTCCGGTCGGCCTGCCCGATATCATCGAGAAGCCGGGTCTGCGGCTCGATGTCGTGGCCCGCGAGTCGGCCAAGTTCCTCGGTCAGGAAGTCGATCTCAAGGTCGAGGTGCGCAACATTCTCGGCACGCGGCACCAGGAATACCAGTCGAACGGAACCAACCGTATCGACATCAACACCTACGACCAGGCAACGAGCCTCGCGGCTTCGATCTCGGTCAAGTTCTGAACAGCAGGGGGCCCGGCGAGCGCGTCTCGTCGGGCCCTTTCCCGTCATGAGTGGAGTTGCGGCGGGAAGCCGAAGCGATCAGCTTGCGTCGTAGACGTAGCCGAGCGAGCGGACGGTGCGCAGCGGATTGCCCGCGCCGACAGTCTTCAGCGCGCGGCGCATCCGGCCGATCCATACGTCGACGGTCCGCTCGTCTATCGCCGGATCCTGCTTGCCGAGCGCGGCGATGAGCTGCGGCCGGGTGAAGACGCGGCCGGGATGTTCGACGAAATAGCGCAGCAGCCTGAATTCGTTGGGCATCAGCGGGATCGGATTGCCCTTCCAGCGCGCCTGGAATGCGGCGATATCGATAGTGAGATCGCCCTCGCAGACGGAGCGCGGGCTATGGTGTTCGATGCTGCCCGGATTGGCGGAGAGCACCCGGTCGAGCAGAACGTGCCGGTCGACAGGGCCGAGGACGTAATCATCTGCGCCGCAACGCAGGGCTCGGCGGCGGTCGCCTTCGTCGTCTTCCTCGAGGATCATGGTGACGTGGGCCTCCGCTGTTGCGGGAGAGCCGCGCAACCTGCGGCACACTTCAAGACCTGCTATGTCGGGCAGAACCCAGTCGATGAAGGCCCAGGGCGCGCCGTCGAACAGCGGCAGCTCCTCGTGCAGCGACCAGTGATGGAAGCGGATTTCCAGCTCGCCATGCGAGAACGGAGCCATGCCTCCCTCTGGTTCGCTGGTAACGAGGATATCAATCTTGCGCATTGTGCCCCTGCCGATTCCGCAGGGTTCTGGCGAGCCTCTATGACAACAGGGTGACGGTTTGGTGTCTGTTCGATGAATCCGTCTGCCGTCGCCTATGTCAGTTTCGCTGCGGCACTTGCTTTCGCCGAAATCTCGGCAGGTTCCGAGCCTGCCGGAGCCATCCAGCCGCCACCCACGCAAAGCACGGCGTCCATCGCCAGCCAGTCAGGCGCACTGGCTTCGGTGATGCCGCCAGTGGGGCAGAACCGCGCCTGGCCGAACACGCTGGCAAGTGCCTTGAGGGCAGGCGGACCGCCTGCGGCCATGGCCGGGAAGAACTTGAAGCGCGTGAGGCCCATATCGAGCCCGCGCATGATGTCGCCCGCGTTGGCCGTGCCGGGAAGGAACGGAACGCCAGATGCCACGGCGGCCTTGCCGAGTGGCTCGGTCAGGCCGGGCGAGACGATGAACTCGCTGCCTGCTTCGAGTGCAGCATCGAGATCGCGAGGATTAAGCACCGTGCCCGCGCCGACCACGGCACCTTCGACCTGTTTCATCGCGCGGATAGCGTCGAGCGCGCAAGGCGTACGCAGCGTGACTTCCAGAACGTGCAGGCCACCTGCGACCAGCGCCTGCGCCACTGGCAGCGCATCGGCCAGATCCTCGATCACCAGCACCGGGATGACTGGGGCCATGCGCATGATCGCATCGATATCCGTCATGACAGGTGCTCCTTCGCGAAGGCTGCTGCGGCGCCGAACAGGCCGGGTTGCGGGTGAGTGATGAGACGAACCGGAATTGCGGACATCATGGCCTCGTAGCGTCCCTTGGCGACAAATCTTCTGGCAAAGCCCGATGCCTTGAGCTTGTCCCTGATGCGATAGCCAAGCCCGCCTGCGATCACGACCCCGCTCGCTCCATGAGCAAGCGCATAGTCGCCCGCGACCGAGCCGAGCGAAAGGCAGAAGCGCTCGACTGCGGCGATGCACAGCGAATCCTCGCCCTCCAGACCGCGCTGCCACACGGTCCGGTCGTCCAGCGTCTGAACGTCGCGCCTTTCGAGCTCGGCAAGGGTCTGGTGGATGTCGACCACGCCGGGGCCGGACACCACGCGCTCGACCGAGACGCGGCGATGCCTCTGGCGCAAACGATGCAGGATCGCATCTTCGACCGCATCGAGGGGCGCGAAATCGATATGCCCGCCTTCGGTCGCCTGAACGTGATAGCCGCCCGGCCAGCGGAGGAAATGCGCAACGCCGAGCCCGGTGCCAGGGCCAATAACGCTGATCGTTCCGGCTCGCGGCAAGGGAATGTCCGGTCCGGCGAGATATTCGAACTGGTCGTCCGTCACCGAGGCGGCAGCATGGGCGACGGCGGCGAAATCGTTGAGGACCGTAAAACGCTCGAGCCCAAGCTGCGTATCGAGATGACCTGTCTGGATGGTCCAGCTGTTGTTGGTGAGCTGTACCACTTCGCCCGTCACCGGCCCGGCCAGAGCGATGCTCGCGGCCTTGGGCACCGGCACACCGGCTTGTGCCGCAAAGGCTTCCCAAGCGGTTTCGAGGCTGGTGTAGTCGCTGGTAGCCAGAGTGATCGGCTCACCCATGGCAATCGCTCCGTCTCCACCGATTTCGGCAAGAGCGAAGCGGGCATTGGTGCCGCCGATGTCGACTGCGACGAGCTGCGTCACAGTCCGGCAGCAGCCAGCATTGCCGAGCCGCCCCGTTCGGCGCCATCGGCATGAGCGCGCATCAGGGCGAACAGCTCGCGGCCCATGCCCGGCTCGAATGGCGGGGCAGGGGCAGGATCGCGGCCTGCCAGATCGGCCGGGGTCGACAACTCGCCCTTGTCGGCACAGACACGCACCACGTCGCCATCGCGCAGCAGGGCGAGCGGTCCGCCGCCAAGCGCCTCGGGCGTCACATGGATCGCGGCAGGCACCTTGCCGCTCGCGCCCGACATGCGGCCATCGGTGACGAGAGCGACCTTGTGGCCGCGATCCTGCAGGACGCCGAGCGGTGGGGTCAGCTTGTGCAGTTCGGGCATGCCGTTGGCGCGCGG
>JAGREN010000108.1 GCA_020446505.1 Novosphingobium sp.
TCGGAAATTTTGGAGCGGGCGATGGGATTCGAACCCTCGACCCCAACCTTGGCAAGGTTGTGCTCTACCCCTGAGCTACGCCCGCTCTGAACGCCTGCGACCGCTGCGAAAACCCGCTTCGGTCGTGGGGTGAGGCGCGCGGTTAGCATCGGCTTTCCATGCCCGCAAGGGAAAATCGCGCCTTTGGCAAAAGCAGTTGTCGCAATTGTGCGATGAGCCGATTGCACCTTCACAAATCCGCGCGAAGGCCCAAATTGGGGGCCGACAGGAAATTCGGCAACGGGAGCATCTACTTTGGCCAGCATGGGACTCAACATCGACGAGCAGAAGGCAGTCGACCGATTCCGCCAGCAGGTGGCCGAGCCTTCGATGACGCAGCTCGTCGTGCTCGATTTCTGGGCGGAATGGTGCGGGCCGTGCAAGGCGCTCGCGCCGGTGCTCGAAAAGGTCACGGCCGAATATGCGGACCGGGGCGTGATCCTCGCGAAGGTCAACGTCGATGAGGAAGCCTTCATCGCCCAGCAGTTCCAGGTGCGCTCGATACCGACGGTCTATGCGATCTTTCAGGGACAGCCCGTCGCGGACCTCACCCAGGCGCGAAGCGAATCGCAATTGCGCCAGGTGCTCGATCAACTCCTCGAAAAGCTGCCGGTGACAGCAGGTGCCGATGGCGGTCCTGCACAGGACGTCGCTCCCCTCATCGCGATGGGCGAGGAAGTGCTCGCGAGCGGCGACGGCGAGCGAGCGGCCGGAATTTTCGCGCAGATCGTGGAAATGGCTCCGGACAGTGCGCCCGCTCAAGCCGGCCTCGTGCGGGCGCTCGCCATAGCCGGGAGGATCGAGGATGCCGAGGCGATACTGGCCTCGCTCGATCCGGCACTGGCGTCCGATCCCGAAATCGAGCGCGCACGGTCGGCGCTGGAACTTGCCAAGGACAGGCCCGATGACAGCGAGCTTGTTGCGTTGAATGAGGCCGCCGCGAATGCGCCCGACGACATGGACGCGCAGTTCGCCTATGCCTCTGCTGCCTTTGCTGCCGGCGATCGCGATTCTGCCGCCGATACCCTGCTTGCCATGATCGCCAGGGACGGCGAGTGGAACGAGGGCGCGGCCAAGGCGAAGCTGCTGCAAATCTTCGAGGCGATCGGCCTGGAAGATCCCTGGGTCGCCGCGACGCGCCGCCGTCTGTCCCTGATTCTGTTCGGCTAGACGATGACGAGTCAGCGCATCTCGATCTTTCCCCTTCCCGGAGCCGTCCTCTACCCCGGACTGCAATTGCCGCTGCACATCTTCGAGCCGCGCTACCGCGCCATGGTCAGCGATGCGCTGGCGCGTGACCGCCGCATCGGCATGATCCAGCCGCAACGCCCGCAGGAAGGCGCGCCGCTGTTTGACATCGGCTGTCTTGGCAGGATTGGCGAAGTCGAGGCGCTGGAGGACGGACGCTTCAATATCATCCTCGAAGGCGAAGTGCGTTTTCGCGTGGTGCGCGAACTCGATGTGACGACGCCGTTCCGTCAGGTCGATGCAGACCTGATCGAAGAGCCGCGCGGTCAGGTGCTGGCGGCAGTCGAGCGTGCAGGTTTCGAGCGCGAAGCGCGCCGGTTCGCAGATGCGCAGGGCTATGCGGTGGACTGGGATTCGGTGACGCGGCTCGACGATGCTTCGCTGATCAATGGTGTCTCGCAGATCGTGCCGTTCGATCCGGCTTCGAAACAGGCGCTGCTCGAGGCGCGAGATCTTTCAGCGCGCTGCGAACTGCTCGTCCAGCTACTGCAATTCTTCGGCCATAGCGACGGCGATGACGATGCCGTGGGTACGACCCTGCAATAGCGGCTAGATCCCGAAGCTGCCTTTCAGTCCGTCGATTACATATTGCGCGGCCAGCGCTGCCAACAGCACGCCCAAAAGGCGCGTGACAACTGCCTCGACCTTGTCGCCCAGCAAGCGAATAAGAGGGGCGGCTGCAATCAGGCCGATCATCACCAGGGCCATGACGGCTCCGAGAGCGGCAAGTACGACGAGGCTTTCCTGCAAACCGTCGGCCTCGTTCATCAGCAGCATGACCGCCGCGATGGCTCCGGGCCCGGCCAGCATCGGCATGGCCATGGGGAAGACCGAGACGTCCTCGATCTCGGGGCTGGCGATCATCTTCTCCACGCGCTCCTCGCGCCGCTTGGTGCGCTTTTCGAACACCATCTCGAAGGCGATCCAGAACAGCATGAAGCCGCCTGCGATGCGGAAGCTGTCGAGTTCGATATGCAGGGCGCCGAGCAATTCCTGCCCGAACAGGGCGAAGACCAACAGAATAGCCGATGCGAGCAAGGCCGCCCGGATCGCCATCGAGCGAGCCTGCTGAGGACTGGCGCCCTTGGTCAGACCCGCGTAGATCGGCGCGCAGCCGGGCGGATCGATCACCACGAACAGGGTGATGAAGGCCGAGAGGAAAAGCTCGGTCATGCTATTTGCCGTTGGTAACGACGCTGCGGATGACCTCCAGCATCTTGCCGTCACGCCGCATGGTGACGACGAAAGTGCGGCTCGTGCCGGAGCGGGAGTCGTAGCGATAGGCGAGTGTGCCGTCGTTTGAAGCGGCACCGCCTTCCTGATCGACATGCACGCGAACGCTGTCCTCGATCTCGATTGCCCGGGGCGCAGGCGACCCGCATTCGGCTACACTGGCCGAAATCATGTCCGATGTGCCAAGCGGTGCTTCCAGCGCATCACCCTGGTCGAGCACCCATTTGTAGCTGCCATCCTTCTGGCGCTTCCAGACAGTAGTGAAATAACCCGTCGAGCCGTCGGACCGCTGCCAAGCGCCCCTGGTTGCGCCCAGGGTGCCGTCGCAGCTCATCCAGACCTCGTGCGGTTGCCAGACGACCGATTTTGGCGGATCGGCGCGGCCTTTCAGCCATTCCTGCGCGCTGACCGGTTCCGGAACGAACATGACCGCATCTTCGGCAGCAAACTTGCGGAACGCGGTCCAATGGCCCTGATCCTGGGCCATGCGATTGAAGGCAATTTCGGCAGCGACCAGAGCGGACGGATTGGCGGCCTGCCTGCCCGGTATCGAGCGGCGGTCCTTCGCCGTTCCGTCCGGTGCCGCTGCGCTGACCGCGGCGACCAGCGCAAGGGCGACAGCGATGCGCTTCAAATCGCGTCCTCGGCCAGTTCCAGCCCTTCGTTGCGGTGTGCGGCGACGACCGTGTTGCGCAGAAGTACCGCGATGGTCATCGGGCCTACACCGCCGGGAACCGGGGTGATCGCACCTGCAACCTTGCTCGCCTCAGCGTAATCGACGTCTCCGACGACGCGGCCTTTGGGCTTGTCTTCGGTCGGTGGCAGGCGGTTGATGCCGACATCGATCACGGTCGCACCGGGTTTGATCCAGTCGCCTTTGACCATTTCCGCCCGACCGACGGCGGCAACGACGATGTCGGCGCGGCGCACGACCTCTGGCAGGTTCTTGGTGCGGCTGTGCGCGATGGTCACGGTGCAGCTTTCGGCAAGCAACAGGGCAGCCATCGGCTTGCCGACGATGTTCGAGCGCCCGATCACTACGGCATCGAGGCCCGAGAGGCTGCCCAACTGGTCCTTGAGCATCATCAGGCAGCCAAGCGGCGTGCAGGGCACGAAGCCGGGCAGGCCAACCGAAAGGCGGCCCGAATTGATGACATGGAAGCCGTCGACGTCCTTGTCCGGATCGATGGTGGCAATCACCTTCTGCTCGTCCATGTGGTCGGGCAGCGGGAGTTGCACGAGAATGCCGTCGACTGCCGGATCGGCGTTGAGCCTCTCGACGAGCGCGAGAAGGTCGGCTTCGGGTGTGCTTTCGGGCAGCAGGTGCTCGAAGCTGTTCATGCCGCAGGCGACCGTCTGCTTGCCCTTGTTGCGCACATAGATCTGGCTGGCCGGATCGTCGCCAACCAGCACCACGGCAAGCCCCGCCTTGCGGCCTGCCTTCGCTTCGAAGGATGCGGCCACTTCGCCGACCTTTTCGCGCAGCTTCTCCGCAAAAAGCTTGCCGTCGATCCTGTGTGCTTCGCTCATCGTTACATCTTCCATCACATTGTCGCCACGGCCAGATTCTTGAGGACGATCCGCAAGATTTCCAACCCGACGATCAGCACCAGCGGCGAGAAGTCTATCGCGCCGGTGTTCGGCATGACCCTGCGTATCGGCGTCAGGATCGGATCGAGCAGAGCGTTTACCGCCGTCCAGATAGCCGAAACGAACTGGTTGCTCATGTTTACGACATTGAACGAAATCAGCAGGCTGAGCACGAATTGCACGATCACCAGCATGACGATGATCGAGACGAGATAGCCGACGATTTCGAAGAGGGTGTAGAAGATCAAGGGTCCGGCCTCGCGAGACAGTGACGGATGCCAGCGGCTGATAGCCCAGGGCGGCACGGCGCGGCAAGGTGCCGCGCAACTGGTCAGGGTTGCGGCGTTGACGTGACCAGAACGTCGCTGCGTTCGATCCGCCAGTCGAGCTGTTCGATGCTGGCGCCTGGCACGTCATTGGCGCGGCGCAGGACGATGGTGCCGCGCCTCTCGTCTTCACCCGTCTCGTCGGGGAAATCCGCGACGACCGGTGAGACGTGAAACAGCGTGCCAGCCGCCCCCTCGTCATCGCCCTTGCCGAACACGAGCTCAGCGCGATACTGGCCCCGACCATAAGCCTTTTCGAGCATCGCCGGCGTCACTTCTGCGTCACTGCTCCAGGCCTTGGCCGCGTCTGCCCATGCGCCTTCGCGAATGGCCGAGGCATAATAACGCAGAAGCCGTTCGGGATCGGTGTGATCATCGAGCGCAGCATAGTCGAGGTCGAAAGTCGGTGTAGGACTCGGCGTCGCGTTTCCAGCTGTCTCGGAGGCGGTTGGGCTGGGGGTCTCCGGCTCGCGCAGCGGAACCTTGTTCGCATCGGGCTCGTTGCATCCGGCCAGTGCAAGCAGGCAGGCCGATGCCAGCAATTTTCGCAGTCCAGTCATCGGTCGCATCCTCGCCATCCCTAATTGGTCATATCGACACAGGCTGGTGCCGTCAGGCCCGGATCAGTGTTCCCGCGCCCTCGGGTGTGAACATTTCGAGCAGCATAGCGTGCGGAACCCGTCCGTCGAGCACGACTGCCGCTTCGCAGCCTGCCTCCACGGCGTGCACGCAGGTTTCAAGCTTGGGAATCATGCCGCCGGTAATCGTGCCCTCTTCCTGCATGCGTTCGATGTCCGCTGGCCTGAGGTCGGTCAGCAATCGGCCGAAGTTGTCCAGCACGCCCGCAACGTCGGTCAGCAGGAACAGCCGCGATGCCCCGAGCGCGGCGGCGATGGCCCCGGCCATGGTGTCGGCGTTGATGTTGTAGGTCGAACCGTCCTCGCCGGGAGCGATCGGAGCGATCACCGGGATGATGCCCGATGCACACATGGTTTCGAGAACCTCGGTGTCGATCCTGGCAGGCTCTCCGACATAACCGAGATCGACTGCACGTTCGATATTGCTGTCCGGATCCTTGCTGGTGCGCGTGACCTTGCGCGCCGTGACAAGTCCGCCATCCTTGCCGGACAGGCCGATGGCCTTGCCGCCCGCACCTGCGATCCAGCCGACCAGTTCCTTGTTGATCGAGCCGGACAGGACCATCTCGGCAATCTCGGCGGTTTCCTTGTCGGTGACGCGCAGGCCATCGACGAAGTTCGATTCGACGCCGACCCGCTTGAGCATGGCGCCGATCTGCGGGCCGCCGCCGTGGACGACCACCGGATTGATGCCGACTGCCTTCAGGAGCACGATATCCTGCGCGAAATCGTGGGCCAGTTCAGGATCGCCCATCGCATGGCCGCCGTACTTCACGACGAAAGTGCGCCCGGCGTATCGCTGAAGATAGGGCAGGGCGTCGATGAGCGTTTCGGCCCGGGCGAGCATGGCGGGATCGTGCGGCGTGTTCATGGCACGCCCCTTAACGATCATCGCCGCACTTTGCAGCGGAAATCGCAGGACCGTCGATCCGCGCGCCCAGCGACATGACCAGCCGGATGACCAGTGGCACCATGATTGCCGAAAGTACGACCTTGGAAATCATTTGACCGGCATAGAGACTTGCGACTGGCCTAACACCCAGAAATGCGATGGAAATGAAGATGAAAGTGTCGACGATCTGGGATAGCGCCGCGGCAACGAAGCCAGCAATGCCCGGCCACGATTTCATTCGCGCGCCCAGCCACGCGAAGACGCTGACGTTGAGAGTCACGGATACGCCATAGGCGACAATGCCCGCTGCCATGAGCCGCCAGCTTTGCCCGAGGATGATAGGGAAGGCTTCCTTGGCGGGCGGATACATTCCCGGATCGGTCGGCAACTGAAGGACGATCAGCGTCAGCACGATCGCCGCAATCAGGGGCACGAAGCCCAGCCTCACCAGCATCTGCCCGACGCGTTCGCCGTGGAGGCGGGTTACCCCGCTCGATATTCCGACAAGCAGCAGGAAGGGGAAGATACCGGCTTCCACCGCGAGCGGCCCAAGCGCTACCTGCTTTGCTCCCAGCACTCCGGCAAGCGTCACCATGCCGCCATAGAACGTGCCCAGGAGCAGCATCGAAGCAGGTAACGGACCAGTGCGAGATTCCATGTCGGCGCTGATAGCCTCAGCCTGCATGAATTGCACTAGGCGAAGGCCGAATCGGACACTACTTTCGACCGGATTTTTCGGGGGCAAGCGCTTGCATCAGGCTGTGTTTTCAATCGTCGCAATGGCGCTCATCTTTGCGCTCGCTGTCCTGCTCTCGACCGATCGCAAGGCAATACGCCTGCGTGTCGTGGGTGCGGCATTCGCGTTGCAGGCCTTGTTTGCCGGTCTCGTTCTGTGGTTCCCGCCTGGCAATGCCGCGCTTCAGGGCGCTGCGAATGTCGTAACCAACCTGCTCGGCTATGCGCGGGCTGGCACCCAGTTCGTCTTCGGTGCGTTGGCCGATGACAAGCTGGGGCAGAACTTTGCGCTCAACGCGCTGCCCACCATCGTGTTCTTCGCGGCCCTGATCGGCATCCTCTATCACATCCGCGTCATGCCGCTGGTGATCCGCTGGATCGGCGGCGGGCTTCGGCGCGTGACGGGCATCAGCCGGGTCGAGAGCCTTTACGGTGCTGCGAACATCTTCGTCGGGCAGAGCGAGAGCCCGCTGGTCGTGCGCCCCTTCCTGGACAAGCTCGCGCCGTCGCAGATGTTCTGCCTGATGACCATCGGCCTTGCCGGTGTCGCAGGCACGATCCTGGCGCTCTATGCCAGCATTGGCGTGCGGGTCGACTATCTCGTCGCCGCGGCCTTCATGTCGGCACCCGGCGGCATTGCGATGGCCAAGATCATCATGCCCGATCCGCCCGAGGTAGTCAGCGCACCGCCTTTCGATGCCGATATCGCGTTGCATGGCGACGAAGAGCGACCCGCGAACGTCATCATGGCAGCAGGGCAGGGCGCGATGACCGGGTTGAAGCTGGCTGCCGCCGTCGGCGCGATGGTCATGGCTTTCGTGGCGCTGATCGCTCTGGTGAACGGCATGGTCGGCTGGGCGGGCGGCCTGTTCGGATATGGCGACATCACTGCCCAGCAGATCGCCGGATACGTCTTCGCGCCGTTCTTCTGGCTACTCGGCACGCAGGACTGGAACGAGGCAGTCACCGCAGGCTCGTTTTTCGCCACCAAGCTGGTGCTTAACGAGGTGGTCGCGTTCCTCTCGCTGGTCGACGCTTCGGGGCTGTCCGAACGGACCCAGGCCGTCACGATCTTTGCCCTGTGCGGCTTTGCCAACATTTCCTCGATTGCCATCCAGATGGCCGTGATCGGCAACCTTGCGCCCTCACAGAGCGCGCTCGTTGCCCGGCTGGGCCTGCGCGCCCTGGCTGCTGCGAGCTTGTCGAACCTGATGAGCGGGGCCTTGGCGAGCCTGTTCCTGATCCGCTGAAAAGCCGCAGAAACGCGTAGGTTTTACCTCCGAAATGGAGGTCGTGCTCGGTAGTTGTCCTGATGTCCGCACGTGCTGATCGCGCCAGGTGCGGCGCATCATGCACGCACTTGCCCTCACTCTCGCCGCCGCCTTCACTCTCTGCTCCGGCAGTCCGCGGATCACCTGCGTCGTCGATGGCGACACCTTCTGGCTGCATGGCGAGAAGGTCCGCATCGCCGACATCAACGCGCCAGAGACGGGCCGACCCGGATGCGCCTTCGAGGCCGAGCTTGGCGAGAAGGCCAAGCTGCGCCTGCTTGCCTTGCTGAACGCGGGACGCTTCGAACTGGAACGCGGCTCGCGCGACCGGGACCGCTACGGCAGGTTGCTTCGTACCGTGACGCAGCGAGGCCGCAGTCTGGGCGCGGTTCTCGTTGCCGAAGGGCTGGCCGAGCCGTGGCGCGGCAGGCGTTCGGACTGGTGCGCGGGCAGGCGCGAAGCCTCCATCGTCAGGTGACTTGCTCCCATTCGAGAGGTATGGTGCCGATCTGGTCAACAACAAGGACAGGTCGCGATGAGCCAGGAACAGGAACGGGGCAGCCTCGAGGGACCGCCGCCGAGCATGACGCCACAGGCGCCGGCGAGCGATGCCGGTCCCCCGCCGCCACCCGGCGGGCAGACCGGACCCGGTACGTCGCCAACCGCGGCTTCGTTCGACTTCAACCAGCCGACCGTCATCAGCCTGCTCTACCTGTCGTCCTTCATCCTCGGCGTCACCTCGATCGTCGGAGTTGTCCTCGCCTACGTCTGGAAGGGAGAAGCGAAGGAGGAATGGGAGATCTCGCATTACGAGTACCTCATCAACACCTTCTGGATCGGCTTCGTCGGCTCGATTGTCAGCGTGGTCCTGATGGTCGTGCTGATCGGCTTCCTGCTGCTTCCTGCCGTGATCGTGCTGATGGTGGTGCGCTGCGTGCTTTCGCTCATCAACGCCCAGAAGCGCGAGCCGATGCCCAATCCGCGCACGCTGCTTGCATGAGTTGGGCTCGCCTGACCGTTCGAAGGCGCGGCAGGGCGCGCTCTGGCTGAGGCACCGCGATTTCCGGATCTGGCCCTTGTGTGTTATACAGATGCCAGAAACGATGCCCGTTCTTCCGCAGCCGACGGAGACTGCACGATGGACCTGAACAAGGCCTTGTCCGCCCACCAGATTGCACTGATCCGTGCGTCCGACTGCACGCAGGACGTTCGCCGGGATCACCTGCGCGACGTCGCCGATCACCTTGCCGACCACATCGCCGTGCGTCAGGACGACTGGGGCGCGCCCTGCGCCCACATGCTGCCCGCCGACCAGCTCTGAGCCAGTCGGCGGGAAGCGAATACCTATTTTGCCGGAGCTTCGGTCGCGGGGGTGGTTTCCTCCGCAACGTTGGTCATTTCCGTTTCCGGCAGCTTGACTTCGACCCCTTCGGACGTCGCATCTTCCACGATCAGGTCGCCGCCGCTCTTGTCGACAGTATCCGTCTTGTAGTCCTTCGGTTGCTCGGGGGCGCAGGCGGCGAGGGCCAGCACAGAGGCGAATAGCAAGGCTCGTTTCATGTCGATCTCCCGTTTTTGACCGGCTGGTTGTCTGCGAGGACTTGGCGCGCGTCCTTGTTCCTGCGCAAATAGCCGCAACGACACAAAGGGAGATACCATGAAACGGCACGAAGGGAAGGTCGCGCTCTGCGCAGGCAGCGCGACAGGCATGGGCGCGATGACGGCGCGGCGGCTGGCTCGCGAAGGCGCCAGGGTCGTTGTTGCCGATGTCAACGAGGCAGGCGCCAAGGCGCTGGTCGACAGCATCAGGGCGGACGGCGGCACGGCCCTCGCGCTCGGCTTCGACATTACGGAGGAAGGCTCGGTGCGCGACACCGTGGCCCGCGTCGTTGCCGAATACGGCAGGCTCGACCTCATGCACGTCAACGCCACCGACCGGGAGCGTAACCTCGAGGACAAGGACGTCGTCACTACCGACCTCGCCGTGTTCGACCGGATGCACAAGGTGAGCCTGCGCGGCCACCTGCTGTGCAGCCGCCTCGCCATACCCGAGATGCTCAAGACCGGCGGCGGCGCCATCGTCTACACCAGTTCCGGCGCATCGAAGACCTCCGCGCCGATGCGCATGAGCTACTACATCGCCAAGGCGGGCCTCAACGGGCTGATGCGCCATGTCGCACAGCGCTGGGGCAAGGAAGGCATCCGCGCCAATTGCGTCTGCCCCGGCGTAATCCTGACTGACGCCGTCCTCATCAACACCAGCGAGACGGAGCGCGCCGCCATGCTCGCCCACAATCCAAGCGCACGCCACGGCAGCGAGGAAGACGTCGCTTCGCTCGTATCCTTCCTGCTGTCCGACGAGGAGGCAGGCTGGATCAACGGGCAGGCCGTCAACCTCGACGGCGGCGGCAACATGGTAGGGTGATTGGCCGGGCATCAGTTGCGCTCTTCCCCGTAAAGTGGGGAAAGTCCGGTCCGCGACCAGCGGACCGCAAGCGCGACCGCGCGCCAAGACCCCGGACTTGATCCGGGGGAGGATAGCCAAGTGAGCGGACGCGAACGGCCGGCGCCTGAGGCCCGACAGGCTTTGTAGGTTACACATGAGACACTGTCCTGAAGCTAAAAAGCTCCGGGACAGTGCTTGCTCAATTCTCTGCGTCGTCAGGGTTCGGGCAGGGGCCAGCGTCACGCCCGAACCATTTCATAGACCGTCCATGTAGGACAGCCTGCGCCGCGCAGGCCGTCGAGGTCTCAGGCCCCGACCAGCGCCTCCGGGTGCCGCGCCTCGATCATTTCGCGAATGCCCTGACGCCACGAAACCTTGCCGGGTCCGGTCAGCGTCAGGCGCTTGCTCACGTCGCAGGCCACGCCCGGCTGCGAAAACGGCGCATCGTAATAGGCGATCTTCGCCTCGCGCCCGGTCAGCTCGGACATGTAGGCGATCATGTCCTGCGCGCTCACCGCCTCGTCGCCGCACCAGTTGACGATGGAGGCAGGAACGCTTGCCGCCGACAGCACGCCTTCGACCTGATCGACGATGTCACGCTCGTGGATCGGACTGTAGCCCTGCGGATTGGCGCGCAGAGGGATCGGCTCGTCCTTGAGCAGCGCGGCGAGATAGTGGCTGGGCAGGCCACCATTGGCCCCATAGGCGGAATTCATCCGCGCGATGACGGTCGGCAGGTTGAACAGGCGGGCACAGGCGCGCGCGACGCCTTCCTCCATCAGTTTCGAGATTCCGTAGGTCGGCATGCCCGGCAGAGCGCCGTCGCCGACGGGATCGTCTTCCTTGTAGAGGTGCATGCCATCGGGATTGGGCGAATAGACCGAGCTGGTGGTCATCACCATGAACTGCTTGGAATTGCGGCAATGGCGCATCAGCAGGCCGGTGCCCTCGGCATTGACGGTGATCGCGCTGTCATAGTCGCCGCCCGGCACGATGTAGGCGGCAAGGTGGAGCACGGCGTCGAAATCGTCGGGCAAGTCTCCGAACTGGTCCGTGCCAAGCTCGATCTTGCGCGTGGTTACGCCCCAGCCATCGACTTCCTCGCGACTTCCCGCCTGGCTGAAGCGGGCGATCCCCCACACGTCGTTGTCCGCAGCGAGCGCGCGCGTGATCGGCGCGGCAATCTGTCCCGCAGGACCGGTAATGAGGATCTTCTTACCCTTGAGCATCGTGTTCTCCGTCTCTGCCATGCCGTCTGCTGCGGCTTGCGGAGGGAGACTAGAGCGTTTTTGCCTTGAGGGAAGCCACTAAGGCAGGAGCTGGCGCGGGTGGCCTCGAGGAACGCTGTCTCGAGAGGGCCAAGCCCAGCGCCGCCAACAGAACCGGAACCCGCGAAATGAGCGAAGAGCCTGGAGCGGGTGAAGGGAATCGAACCCTCGTCGTCAGCTTGGGAAGCTGCTGCTCTACCATTGAGCTACACCCGCGCGGCGGCCGCCAATGCCTAGCCGGTCCGGACTTGCCGCCAATGCCACGGTCCCTCGCTGCCGGTCAACGCAAACCTAGCGGTGGCAGCGTTCCTGCTGGTGTCGGCGGCGAGCGGCAATGGCCTTGAAGCGATCTTGCGGCGAAATGCGCGGCGTGCCCGCTGGCAGGTGCGCGGCGAGATCGGCGAAGCGGACCTTTTCCAGTGACGGCACCTTGGCGGGATCGAACGGCTTGTCGCCGATCCCGTCGAAGCGGAAGGCGACGTAGCCGCGCTTCAATCCGCCGGTATCGAGCCAGTTGGCAATGCCCGGATCGCGCGCCGACAGCACGCACCAGTAAGATCCGTCGGCATCGATCAGGCACTGCTCGCCGGTGAGGCTCGACTGCATGTTGGTATATTCGAGCGACGAGTTCCACAGGTCGCGCAGGTGCACCGCCTGATAGGTGCCGCCCATCGGCCACCAGCGCAGCACCAGCGCCTCGTCGTCGGCGATGTCGTAGATCGAGAAGGTCATGTAGCGGCCCTTGGCGCCGCCTTGCGCGAAGGTGCTGGC